>JAUNMD010000006.1 GCA_030531915.1 Pseudomonadota bacterium | reverse complement strand
TTGGTGCGACTGAAACTTTTTATCGGATAATTCTGGTGCAATACCCAGAACCCATTTTGTTCGCATCAGGCGGCGCGACATAATCGCACAACCGTTTGATTCGTATTTGTCGGACGTAATTCATTACGTCTTTTTTTATTTTAATCAAAAGGAATTTTTATGTCTGTTTCAATCGATAATGTTTTTATCAAACAATTCGAAGCCGACGTTCATTTGGCGTACCAGCAAATGGGCACTAAATTGCGCGGCACGGTGCGCAGTAAATCCGGTGTCATCGGCGCATCAACAACATTTCAAAAGGTTGGTCGTGGCACGGCCGCAACAAAATCACGTCATGGTATTGTGCCGGTTATGAATCTGAATCATGAACCGGTTGAATGCGTATTACAGGATTACTATGCCGGCGATTGGGTTGACGCATTGGACGAGTTGAAAACCAATATTGACGAACGTCGTGTTGTCGCCAGTGCCGGTGCATACGCATTGGGGCGCAAGACCGATGAACTGATTGTGAATGCAATGTCGGGCGCAACCGCATCTGTGGGTGATTATTCGGCCGGTCTGTCCAAAGATTTAATCTTGTCCGCGGTCGAAGAATTGAACAAGAAAGATATTCCCGATGACGGACGTCGTTTCGCGGTTGTCGGTGTGCACCAGTGGAAAGAATTACTGGGCATCACAGAATTTGTGTCGGCGGACTATGTGGGCAATGACCTGCCGTTGATATCGGGTGGCGCATCCAAGAAATGGTTGGGCATTACATGGGTGCTGTATAACGCATTGCCATTGACTGATACGACAAAGCGCGATTGCTTTATCTATCACGCAACCAGCATTGGTCACGCCTGTGGCCAAGAGGTCAAGACCGATATTTCATGGCACGGTGAACGCGCCGCGCACTTTATCAGCAACAGCATGTCCCAAGGGGCGGTTCTGATTGATGGTGACGGTATCGTTCGCATGAAATGCAAAGACGCTGACGGCGAATAACCCCCAGTTCCACATAAACATAACCAAAGGGAAAATAAATGGCTTTTCAGAATAAAAATTTGTCTGTGATTGCGTATGCAAATGGTTTTACATTGTGGCACTATGCCGAAAACGTAACGATGGCAACAATCACGGCCAGTGGTTATTTCAACGATGTTAAAACATTGATGAACACCGGCGACATTGTGATTATCAATGCGTCTGATAATACGTCGCTGAAAAAGGTTGCTGTTGCGTCTGGCAATGTTACAACCGCCGCATTGGCGTAATCGCATCTAAAATTTATTGTATGTTGGGTCGGCATGATGTATGTCGACCCCGTTTTTATTTATAAAGCAGGGGAATATTATCATGCTGACCAAAATAGATTTGTGTTCAATGGCATTACTGAAATTGGGTGAAAAACCAATTCAGTCGTTGTTGGACGATACGGCCGCCGCACAACTGGCGCGCACATTGTTTGACCCGCTGACCGATGCACTGATTGCGGTGCATCCATGGCGATTTGCAACCAAGAAATTTGAACTGACCAAAAACGCCGATGGCGATTTTTTAATTCCGTCGGAATGTCTGCGCGTGACGCATACCGGTGGCAATGCAATTATTGGCAATCGCATCACCGCCCAGCCAGACCGTATAACGATTGTTGGTCTGACCCGTGTTGCGCCCGATGCGTATCCAGCATATTTCGCATCACTGGTTGCGACAAAATTGGCAATGGAATTTTGTGTGCCACTGACCGGTGATCAAACAATATTCAGAACACTGGCGGCGTTATATGACGCGGAATTGCAATCTGCAAAATTCATAGACAGTACCACGACCACCGTCGCGGGGATTGAAAACTTTTCACTGATAAATGCACGATTCTAGGATTACGGGGGAACACATGGGAAACTTTGTAAAAACGACCAGTTCGTTTGCCAATGGCGATATTGCCCCAGAATTTTATACGCACGATAACTTGTCTGGTTTGTCCGCGTTGGTCAATATGGACGTTATTGCTGGGGGCGGTTTGCGCCGTCGTGCGGGATTGTGCCGCGTTGCTGAATTGGACGCGTCGGCGCGATTGATATCTTTCTCGGTCGGTCAAGATGACGAATACATTCTGGCAATAACGGCGGGACACATCAATGTGTACAGCGGCGCGACCCGTGTGTGTGACATCATTGCACCGTGGACGGCGGCGGATATTGCACGGATTCAATATGCCCAGCGTTTTGGCACAATGATTTTTGTGCATCCGGAATACCAGCCGCGCACATTGCGCAAAACAGAAACGGGTTTTGAATTGACCACATTTGCGTTTGCGCGCAGTGATGATGATATGACGCTTCATATACCATTCATGCGATTTGATGACACGCGCGATATAAAAATCACCGTTACCGCAAACAGTGCCGGCAATAATTTTGCGACATTTACAACCAGCGACGCATTCTGGAACGACGATTGTGTCGGTGGCACATTTTTACTGATGGACAAACAGTGGACTGTGCATCAGGTCACGAGCCCAACCGTTGCGGTTATGCGTACCAACGGGGCATTCACATTGCCCACCGCACCCATCACTGATTGGCGCGAGGCCGCATTCAGCACCCGTCGTGGTTGGCCGGTCAGCATTACTTTCCACCAAGACCGATTGGTGTTTGGTGGCGCGCGTGATTACCCATCTGGTGTATGGCTGTCTGGGGTGGGGCGGCATAATGATTTTGATGTGGGAACTGGTCTGGACGATCAGGCGATTTTTATCACATTGTTGTCCCGCCAGCGTCAGCAAATCTGTACCGTGGTCAGCAGTGATAACCTGCAAATATTGACCACCGTTGGTGAATGGGCGATTGCGAACAAGCCACTGACCCCATCGTCGGTTGATATAAAACAGCACACGTCCGTGGGCAGTGTGGCATCACGATATTTGCCCCCACAACAGATAGAGGGCGCGACAATATTCATTTCTGCCAGTGGGCGCGATATTCGCGAATTATGCTTGGATGAATTAGGCGAAAATTACAGTGCAACCGACCTGTGCGCGTATGCCAAACATTTAATGATGTCACCCACAGACATTGCATATAACCAATCCACACGACAATTGTTTGTCGTGATGGCGGACGGCAATATGGCGGTGTTGAACCATAACGCGGCACTGAATATATCGGCGTGGTCTGCGTACCAGACCCGTGGCCAATTTATATCTGTTGCGGTTTTGGGTGACGATACATACGTCGTTGTTCGCCGTGGTGATAAATACTGGTTGGAAAAATTTTCATCAGACGCACTATCTGATGGTGATGCATTGTCGTTTTCAGTGTTTGCGTCGGGTGTGCCATTGCGCGCATCGGGGCATAATGCCGCACGCGCCCGCATTCGTCGCATAACGGCGCGCGTTATGGACACGCGTTCACTGTTTATAAATGGCGCGCGTGCCGATATTCCAAATGCGTCGCAAAGCACGTCTGGATACACCGGTGATGTGCATGTGTCGCAACTGGGCTGGGCACGTGATACCAGCGTTGCGCCATGGACAATCACCAGTGATGACCAATTACCGATAACAATTCAATCGGTAACAATTTACGGAAACTATACGATTTAACCACCAAACAAAAAGGACAAATTATGGGACAGTTGGTATCAGATGTTCAATCCGTTCTGGATTACAAGAAAAACAAGCAAGAGGCCAAATCGCAACGCCAGAAAATTCTGGCAGATATGGCGTCCGATGAACAGACCAAGGTGAATTTGGTTAAAAAAGCATTGGCGACCCAGCGCGCAAAATACGGTGCATCGGGTATGTCAAACCGTGGCATGACCGAAGGGGCGGTGTTGCGTCGCCTGACGTCTGAAACGGAACAACCGTATGATGAAAAACGTCGTAACGCACTGGAAAAATTGCGCAAAATCAAGACGACAAAACCAAACCTGTTGAAAACATTATTGGCCAGATTTGATGATTTGGTTGGGTAACAGATGGGGGCAGGTATGTATAAAATATCATATACTGGCGATGGTGCGACCACGGAATTTCAGTTCGCATTTCCGTTCTTTCAAAACGCAGACGTCCATGTCGCGATTGATGACGTGCTGCAATCAGATGACGCGGGTATTTATTCGGTTGTGCCAAACGATGATTTTTCGGGCGGCACAATCGTGTTTCAAACCGCGCCCGCGGCGAATGCCAACATCGATATATTTCGTCGCATTGCGCTGGCACGCGTGATTGATTACCAGCCAACATTGCCGATTGATGTCGCCGCATTAAATGCCGATTTTAATTTTTTATTAGAGGCATTTCGTGACCTGCGCGCGGTTGATGTGGATTTGACCCAGTGGGCAAACACGTTTGATAATGTAAAGTCGTTTTTGGATTATAACCTGCGCGTTGTCCAAGATAAACTGTCGGGTGGTGGCGTGATGGGGCTGTATAATAATCTGGTGTCGGTATTGGACGGGGCGTTGCCAAAACTGATAAATGATTACGGGTCAATTACAGACGCGGCCCCAAACGAAAATCGTGATGACTACGGCGTTTTGTGATTTTATGGACGAATGGAACGCGGTACTGAATATGACGACGCCCGCGCATCATCGCCAGATAATGAATTTCTTGGTTGATGTTTTGATGCGCCCACCACACCGCGGGTTGCTGATGGCGTTTCGCCATTCGGGTAAATCGACGGTGGTTGGAATCTTTGCCGCATGCGTGTTGTGTATGCACCCAGAATACCGAATCTTGATTTTGTCGGCGGAAAGCACGCTGGCATCGCGTATGGTGGGGCATATTCGTAATATATTGGAAAATCACCCGCGTTGTACCGATATGATTCCCACTGGTCGTCGCGCGTGGGCGTGCGACAGAATAACCATCAATCGCCCCGTGGGCATTCGTGAACCATCGGTTATATGCGCCGGCATCGCAGGCAATATCACCGGCAGCCGCGCAGACCTGATAATCTGTGATGATGTGGAAGTGCCAAATACATGCAACACCGCCCAGAAACGCGAAAACCTGCGTGAACGGTTGCGTGAACTAGAATTTATTCTGTCACCCACCGGCACAATGATTTATATCGGCACACCACACACAACCGACACGATATATCGCACCAGTGACGGGGACTAGATAGACGTTGGCGCGTCCGGTGCATTATCAGATGAAATCGGTTCACGCACACTGATAAACGCACGCAGTTTGTGCAGTAATTCTTCGCCTGCATCGCCAAACATCGGCAGATATGTTTCGTATTCCGGCATGTCGGCCTGTAATTGTGCATGTGCACGTTCGGACAATGGCTGGTTCAACATATCTGTTGCCACATGCCACAAGAAATATGCACGATATGTTTTGGTAATTACCGCCCATTTTTGCAACAGGTCAGGGCGCGTTGCCAATGCTGCACGAATTGCAACCGTCCATTCATTGCCAAAACGTTTGACAACACTCAGGTTCTGGATACGTTCCAATCCATCGTCATCGGGGGTAAATGCATTTATACCGGATTCCAATTCGGTCATTTCCGACGCGGTCAGTGAAATTGTTGCCACGGATTGATCCATCGTTCCACCATACGGCAACAATTCGCGTTCAATGGAATCCATTGGGGTTTTCCCGCTGCGCAGGTTTTCGATATGCTGAATCAGCATTTTCCCCGTCGGCAACGCGCGCAGTTCGCGCATGACATCATTGTCGGCCTCGGCAACGAATACTTGATTTACCGCCGCCCAACCGCCAAATATAACGTGTTCTTGGCGGTACAGGTTCAACAATTTCTGGGCAACTGTGCTGGCTTTGGTTTTCATATCTCTCTCCCGTTTGAAATGGTTATTCCATAACAATCATAATAACCTTGTGCATGGTGTGGCCAATAATCTTTTCTTCGGGTGATGCAATCTGACCATAGACCTTGCCCTTGGAATCTTGGCGAACACTGACAATCTGGGCCGTGGCAACCGCATCAGGTTCCAGTTTATCGAAATCGGTATCAATACAAACCGCCAAATCGCCAACCGCGGGCGCGGTTGTTGCATCGGCAAACACATACGCGTGTTCTGGGACAAAACCACCCAAACGTTTGGAATTTGGAATCACGGCATAGATACCACTGCGACCCTCCAACGGCATGGGGGCAACAATCATTGTTTCATCAGATTTTTTGAATGTGATTGATTTGCCATCTGGCACGCCGAATACAGGGACCAGTTTCTTGCGCGCGCTGTCGTACAATTTTGCGCCATACAGTCCGCCATGCATATCAATCCCAGATGCCGGATTGTCCGGAATCAAAACGGATTTAACGCGTTCTTTGACCTTGCTGATTTGCTTGTTCAATTCGCCGGATTTGTACAGATTGGCAATCTTGTCGAATAATTTTTCGGCACTCATTGCAAAAGATTTTGCCAATGGTTCAATTTCGTTTTGGTAAATTTCGCGCTGGCCAACCTCTATCTTGTGATATACGGACAATGTCATACCCGCGTCCGCGGCGGCCTGTGCGATGGTCTTGCCCGTCTGTTGACGAATCTTGCGCAGACCACTGCCAAAGATTTTCAAACCGCTGTCTTCGTTATCGTTCAGACGGCGTTTAATCTCGCTCTGCCATTGGTCGGCGACGGCATCATCTTCCTTGATAAAAATGTCGGACAACTTGCAACCCAAAATATTGCAAATATTCAGCAACTGTTTTTGGTTCAGGCGACGGACACCCTTTTCAATCTTGGACACGGCGGACAAAGACAGATGTGATTGGCGTGCCAATTCGGTCATCTTCATACCGGTTGCCATACGAATGTTTCTGATATTATTTGGAAATATGATTTCTTCTTGGGCCATCGCAGAACTCCTGATTAAATATTTCTTGACAAAATATTAGTCAATTTTCGCGCGCGCCGCAAGGAAATAATTAAAATTCATCCGGAAATGCTGATGGGTCAATCTGTTCTGGTGCGCCACCATCATCAGGCATCGATGTTGGGGCGGGCGCGTCATCGGAATAACCGTTTTCACCGCGGGCCTCGACCTCGTCCAGATTGTCAAACAAACTGTAATCGCCAAAGAACGCCGTGCGCACGGTTTCAGGACGACCATGACGGTTTTTACCGATGATAACATCGGCCTTGCCACGGGCGCGTTCCAAACGCTTTTGATATGATTCTTGGATGTTGGCGTTGGTGTTGCCCGAAATGCGTTGCGACGGATCGCGATTTTCCAGATAGTATTCTTCGCGGTACGTAAACATAACAATATCGGCGTCCTGTTCAATAGAACCTGATTCACGCAAGTCCGCCAACTGTGGCCGTTTATCATCACGGTTTTCGACACTGCGTGACAACTGGGACAGGGCGATAACCGGCACATCCAATTCCTTGGCCAGCATTTTCAGACCACGTGTGATTTCAGAAATTTCCTGAACACGATTGTCGTTCTTGCGACCGCCCGGTGACGTCATCAGCTGCAGATAGTCAATGACAATCAACGCAATCCCGCCACACTTGCGTGCCAAACGACGCGCGCGGGTGCGAATCATCGGCACGGACATACCGGGGGTATCGTCAATGAACAATGGCACACGACTGATTGCCTGTGCATATTGGGTCATTTTCAAGAAATCTTCGTCAGAAAATGAACCTTCGCGCATGGCGGTTGCCGGAATCTTGGATTGCGACGACAGCACGCGCGCCGCCAACTGTTCTTGGGACATTTCCAAACTGAAAAATACAACCGCACCCTTGTACTGTTCGTTGGCACGACCCGATAAAATAGCATTTGCAGCATTGAACGCAATGTTCATTGCCAGCGTTGTTTTACCCATTGCGGGACGACCCGCGATAATAATCAAATCACTGTGATGTAAACCACTGATGGATTTGTCCAACGCATTCAGACCCGTGGTCAGACCAGACAGTTTACCGTCGGCCTTGTATGCAACCTCGGCCTCTTTCAATGCGCCCGCCAATGCGGTTGCGATTGGCGCAACCTCGCGCTTGGATTCGCCGGCCGATGCCAAATTAAATAATTTCTGTTCGGCAACCTCTATCTGGGTGGTGACAGGGTTATCCAAATCTTCTACAAATGCGTTGTCGGTAATTGATTGCCCCAGTTCAATCAGTTCGCGGCGCAGTGCGTTGTCATAGACGATACGCGCGTATTGTTCCACATTGACAACCGTCGCGCCCGCACCCGCCAACTGGGTCAGGTAATCAACCCCACCAACAGATTCCAACGTGCCTTGCTGATCCAGATAATTTTTCGCCGTGATGATGTCAAACGGAATACCGGCGGCAAATTGACGTTCCGCCAACTTGTAAATTTCTTGATGCGCGGGGTGCGAAAAATGTTCCGCTTTCAAGAAATCAGAAATGCGTTCCAACGCGCGGTTATTCATCAGCACCGCGGCCAAGACGGCCTGTTCGGCCTCCAAATTTGTCGGTAAAGTTTTAGGGGTAAAATCCATGTCTGATATAGTATCTAAAAATTTTGGTTTTTCAACGCCTTTTTTGCGCGGGTACAACGTATTGAAAATACCAATAATTGATGCGACGGGCGCGTCCGCGTGGCCTGAATTGTTCCCGCCAACGCGCATTGCCGAATTACGTGATGCCACCGGCCCGCGTCATTTCGCATCGCAAATGTTATTGCAACCCGTCGCGCCGACACGCGTACGCCTTGACCCCGGCGCATTGCAATTATACGACGATACGTTTGACGCGCGCACCGCGCAAATTGGCACGCATAAAATTACGGGCGTGGCGGCGTATTGGGATCCGTCCAGTGGCCGCCGCGGTCGCGATGGCAGTGTGTGCGTAATCCTGTATCGCGATGATGCATCACGGTGCGTTTTCATTCACGATATTTTGTATATGACGGTGTCCGATGGCGACACGCATCCATTGGCGCACCAGTGCGATTGTGTACTGGAATTTATGTCGCGATATAACATGCGCCGCATCACGATTGAAACAAATGGCATCGGAAATGCATTGCCAGAAATAATGCGCGATGCGGCAACCCGTGCCGGCACACCTGTCACAATCACACGGATTACAAACAATCGGCCAAAGGTTGACCGAATCTTGGACGCGATTGAACCGACATTGGCGGCGGGGCGATTGTATGCGCACCGTAAAATAACCCAGACGCCATTTATCGCCGAAATGATGGGTTGGTCACCGATTGGTACGGGACACGACGACGGACTGGATGCGGTGGCGGGCGCAATCACAATCGCGCCGACACCCGTGCGCCCAGTGGGTCACGTGCCCCGCGCATACACAGCAAACACCAATTTCAATGTTTAACAAAAAAAACAAAGGAGAAAATATGCAAAATAACTTGGAACAAATGTATCGGCGGGCACTGGACGTGCGTGCGCCGTGGTTGGCACGGTGGGACGCCGCAATGCGCTATACAATGCCGACATCGGATGCGGACGCCGCCACGCTGTTTGACGCAACCGCCGCCGATGCGGTGGACAATCTGGCGGCATCAATTTATTCACTGATGACACCACCTGAATCATTATGGCTGACGCTGATTCCGGAAAGTGATGCATCGCCCGATGCAGACGCTGCGACGGCGGCACTGCGCGCGAATCTGAATGATTCAAATTTTTATACCACCATTCACCAGTGCTATTTGGATTTGGTGATTTTGGGAACGGCGTGTCTGTTTATGGCGGAAACGCCAATCGGCGCATCATCGGCGTTTTCATTTACGGCCGTGCCAATGCGCGACATTGCGATTTTACCAAACGCAGTATTTCATACCGCCACAATGCCCGCCCGCGAAGTGTTGGAAAAATACCCAACATGGACACCACCCGCCGACATCGCCGACCAGATAAAGCGCGACCCCGCAACGCCATTGCGTCTGGTGCAGTCACTGGTTGGTACGGATTTTACCGCATGGTTGGACGTCGGGGGCGACATCGAAAATAACATTGTCGCCCGTGGGACATTTGAAACCAACCCATACATTATTTTCCGGTGGAGTGTTTTAAGTGGTGAACAATACGGTCGCGGGCCCGTCCTGCGCGCATTGCCAGATATCAAGACCGCGAACAAGGTTGTTGAACTGGTTCTGAAAAACGCAACCATCGCCGTTTCCGGCATATGGCAGGCCGACGATGACGGCGTCATCAACCTGAATAATATCAATTTGACCCCTGGGGCAATTATACCAAAGGCCGTCGGGTCATCTGGTCTGACACCGCTGTCGTCGGGTGCGGATTTTGATGTGTCGCAAATAATCTTGAAAGACCTGCGCGAACGGATTCGTCATGCTTTGCTGGCCGACCGGTTGGGATTGCTGTCTGAAAAAGAAATGACTGCGACCGAAATTATGGCGCGCAATTCCGATATGATGCGAATTTTGGGCGCAACATATGGGCGACTGCTGCACGAATTTATCAGACCACTGACCGACCGCGGATTACAGATTCTGTCCCGTCGCGGGGTGATTGCGCCGATTGTGCTGAACAGTGACGCGGAACTGAAATACATTGCCCCAATCGCCCAGATGGCTGTGTCAGAAAACTTGATTTAACCACAGGAAAAAATTATGAACGAAATTGAACAGAATTACGCCCGCACATTTTCAACCGCGGCGGGTGCGGCGGTGTTGGGACACCTGCGCCGAATGACGATTGAACGCGTGCTGGGGCCAAACGCCACAGACGCCGAATTGCGCGGTCTGGAATCCCAGCGCGCATTGGTGCACATGATTGAAAATATGATATCACGGGGGCGAAAATGAAACAGGAAACAAACACACTGGGCGGAATTATCACGACCCTGCGCGACAGTTGGTTTTTAATCGCATTTATCGGCGGCCTGATTTATTGGGTTGCCCGCCAAGATTCATCGCTGGCGGATATTCAGCGCGCCGACACACGCATAACAACATTGGAAAATCGCACGACGATATTGGAAACAGGCATCGGGCAATTACAGATAAAACTGGACACAATTCGCGACGATGTATCACTGATAAAAACCGCCGTGATAAAATAAAAACGGGGCAAACGCCCCGTTTTTATTATTAGCGGCAACCGCCTGTTGCATTACCAATCAATTTGGAGATAGAAATATCTTTGTGCAGCAAGAAATCGTATTCGCAATTACCAGATTTGTAAGAACCTGTGCATGCAGCCAATGTCAAAACGGCAAACAGTGCCAACATAACTTTTTTCATGGTTTCTCCTTTTTTCCAAAAGTTCACGGAAATTATACAGGACTGCATTCCCAAATGCAATACAAAAAACAGTAAAAAAGTGGTTGACATTCACCGCCACCTAAATCGCACCGCGGGCGTGATATATGCGCAGCCCGCACACAATAATCACATCAAATCGGGCGTCATACGGGCGTGGTAACCGCGCCAAATACGTTTCCGCCGCACGACGCAGGCGCACGGCCTGTGCCGGTGTAATCGCGTCCCAACCGGCGATAATGGTCGGGCGGCGTTTAACCTCTATGAATACAATGACGTTTTTGCGGCGGGCAATAATATCAATTTCGGCGCGTCCCGTATTGCGCCCCGTAACATATCGCCGACGCAAAATGCGATACCCCCGCATGCGCAGATACATGCGTGCCCAAAATTCTGCAAATAACCCAGATTGGTATGTATTCATACCCAACACCATAATTCAGACAAATCACATCAAAACGCATACGGTTTTGCTTGAAAATTATCTCTGGCGTCTTGGACATTTTTCGCCGCATCAGATGCGTACCGCCCGTTGTCCACCAAATCCAACGCGCCATAATACGCCGTCATCATTGGATCGTACGCGTTTGTGGTCGATACCCACTTGTCCGTGCCAGCATTTGGTGCGCCATACTTGTCCAATACATTTTGCCAAAATGCCAGAATCTTTTTCTGACGCTGGTTTTCAAATTTCTCGTCTGCGCCCTCTAATTCATTGGCGTCATTGTTATACACGACGCGCCATACCAAATTGTCGGTCGCATTACTGGTAAAATATACCACGATTGTTTCGCCGGTGTTTTCACGTTCCAACTGTAATTCAGACGCATACAGCAACCCGCGGTTGCGCGCCAAACTGTTTACACATTTGGACAATTCCGCGGGAATCACAATCCCTTGGCGGCGACATTCATAGTCCAGATTATATTTCCAATCCTTGGCAATGGTGTAAACGATGCTGTCTTTCTTGCGTGGGGAATATAACCCCTTGTCCTTGAAGAATAATGTCTGCACATCTTCGAATGGCATACCCAGCATAACGCCGGCAATATCAAATGATGCCACCGCCGCGGGTGATGCGCCGGCATTGATAGATACCGATTCCACATTGATATCTGCGTCCCCACTGTCGGTGATGGCAAAGTTATCAAAATCAAACGGATCATCGTTTGCAGCCATCGCAGGTGCAACGCACACTGCCAACCAAGATAACAAAATTACAAAACGCATTTTCATATTTATACCACCCCAAAACGATGTTATCTGATAATAACCTCGCGCACTTCGAACTTAAACAGGTTCGCCGGATCGCCCCCATTGTCCAGATACCGATGCACGCCATAATCCACAATAGAATCGCGCAGACCGGATTCATATCTGATTTTCATATACATCGTGCCGTGCGTAACAGTTGGGGCAACGGACAAATCATTTGCCACATTCCATGTGCGCAATTCATAGTCCGCCTGCCAATAATCACTGCCGGTGGGGCGCAATATATCGCCAACAATCGCCGCGGTGCGCATAGTGCCGTGTTCGGCCATGGTTTGGATTTCATTGGCAACCGTGTTTTGCCATGTGCGAAATACATCCGCGCCCGACATGCGGGCCAACACACTGTCCGAACGGGTGCGGCGCGCAATGTTTTCACGGTCTGGAATTACATAAAAATATTCCGTAACATACCTATCAACCAGCATATTCAAAATGCGGCTTTCGCCCATCTCGGCCGGTGTCTGTAATTCACCAGGGCGATCGGCGGATAAATTATTTGGCTGGAAAAAGAACGTATCAATGCTGCGCTTTTCACCAGCATCATAAATTGCCCCACCCAGGTACAACGCCCCAAACGTCAGTACCAGCAACATCAGACCCGCCAAAAACATAATCAGTTTTTTCATCAGTTCAATCTGTATGTGTTAAATCCCGCAATATAGTACCCCAGTGTTCGTGGATACCACGATGTTTGACGTGCAACCTTGGCAAAGGCGATGATTTGCATGTCGCCGTCCAATGTGCTGGACACGGTTGCCTGAATTGACCACGTGCCACCACTCTGTGTTATTTGCCCGACGGGTGCAATCTGCATACTGGTTGTGTCAACCGTCATGCGTCCGCCACGTGCGGCAATATCCTGCCAATTTGGAATGACGTTGTACACAAATGTGTTAAACACACTGTCCGATGTGGCGCAATACATCGCGCATGTCTTGTCTGTGCGTGCCGGCGCATCATCAGAACGACATTGTTCGCGTTCGCACGTTTGCCACATGGCGGTGTTATCAGCGTCGCGTGACACCGTGAACCAATCGCGCGTGAAATTTGCAATTACTGATTCTTGCATCGTGCGGGTTGCGGAATACGCCATCTGGCCATGGGGGTGACCAACAATAGACCACGCGCCCGTAATCTTATCAATGGAAATAATAAACGGTTCAACCGTCGCGCCACGCGTTGTCCAAATAATCAGACCGCACACGCACACAATCAAGAAAAATGCCACCGAGGTTGCAATCGCCATCGCACGGGAAACGGCAATCCGTTTGCCCGCTGGAAATGCCGGCGTTTCAAAATTGTCTGGATAATCCAATGTGCAATCCCCCCTGATGTAATGCGTGGGATTTATGCCTGATATACCATGATACAGGCGCACGGACTCAGTTTCAATTCGTTGTTGTCATAACCAACACCAACCGGTTCGCGGTCGTAAATCTGACCACAGCCCGCCAGTGCCAATGCAACAAACAACGCTAAAAATACTTTCTTCATGTCCTTCTTCCCCTTGTGTAAATAAATTATAAGAAAATTCGCGCCCACGGGTCAAGCAAAAGTTCATCTGTTCCCGCTGACACGGCACACAAAAACAAATGCCCCGTTCGGGGCATTTGCTAAAACTGTGTTTCGAATGACAGCAAGAATCGACGTTCGCGGTCGTATTCATTCATGTGCAGTGGCCACCCCCAACTGAAATTCATCGGGCCCATTGGTGTGTTCCAATAAATACCGAAACCAACCGATGTGCGCAGGTCACTGTCGATAAAGTTGCTGCGTGTTGCGCCATACACATTTCTGTATGTGTATTCGTCACGTGGTGGCTTGCCCAAAATGCCATAGTCGGCAAACACAAATCCCTTTATCTGGTATTCGTCTGGAATAAATACTGGGAAATTCAGTTGCGTTGAACCGTTCAATTTCCACATGCCACCCAACGAGTATGATGTATAGAACCAGTTACGGCTGCCAACGCCGGCGATATCAAACCCACGCAGTGATTCCCCGCCCAAGAAATAGCGGTACACACGTGATACATAATCGCCGTCCAGTGGCTGAATGTATCCGAAATCCAGCGACGAACGCAACTGCCACCGGTCGTCCAAGAATTTGACCATACCGGTAATGTCTGCGCTGTAACGCACGAATGTTTCGCTGCCCCCAAATCCGGTATATGCCAGCCCCAAATTCGCCACAACACCGGTGTGGGTGTTCTGTTGGAAATTGGTATTCAGGTTATAGTATTTCAAATATGTCGCCAACGTGTACAATGTGGAATCGCGCCACCCGCCCACGGTTTGCAGGTCATAGTTCTGGTCAAATGCCGCCGACAGACGCACCGTCTGTGACCAGTTGTCGGTCAATTTCCAACCCATACGTCCCGCGATTGTCAGCGAGTCGCGATCATACCCCAATCCGCCCAATGACGAATAGTTATACATTGTGTACGACACATCAAAACCACCCGACAGCGCACGTCCAAACAAATATGGTTCGGTAAAACTGAACAGTGCCTGTTTCTGGTACTGGGCGATTGACCCGCGCAGTTGAACAATCTGGCCGCGTCCCATAAAGTTGTTTTCGGTAATACCCGCATCAACCATAAAGCCGTTGATGTTTGACCATCCGAACCCGCCCGACAATTCGCCCGTCGGTTGTTCTTCGACCTTGATATCCAGATTCATCATATTTGCATCTGCCAATCGGGTTGGCACCATCTGGACATCTTTGAAATAGCGTGTGCGCATCAGGTTCTGGCGCCCCTGTTCAATGGTTTGCAGCGAAAATGGATCACCCGCGCGCATTGGCAGCAACTGTTGAATCACAGTGTCAAACGTGCGAACATTGCCCAAAATATTGATAGAGTTCAGGTAAATACGATTGGTCTTTTGAATCTTGAACGTCATATCAATCGTGTGCGCGTCGTTGTTTTTTGTTGGCACGGGTTCAACATTGATAAATGCATAGCCGTGATCCGCAACCGCCCCACGCAGGGCCGATATCGTTTCATCAACCAAGTCAACATTGTACGTGTCGCCCGCCGACATCTTGATTACTTTGCGCAGTTCGTCCGTTGATACATCAGGAAACGGATTGTCAATGTCCAGTTTGCCGAACTTGTACTGTTGCCCTTCGTCCACGGTGAATTTTACCGAATAATACTGGCGATCGGGTGTGAATACACCTGTGGCATCGGTCACGGCAAAATCCGCATAGCCGTTACGCAGATAGAATTGACGCAGCATCTGTTGGTCATATTGAATGCGGTCTTCGTCAAAGACATCAAACTGGGTCATAAAACGCCACCACGCGTGTTCGCGCGACAGAATTTCACCGCGCAATGTGCGCGCACTGAATTTCTTGTTCCCCGCAAAGTCAATGTCGGTGATGTATGTCGGGTGACCCTCTGTAATTTCATAGACAACATTCACACGATTGTCGTCCAATTCAATACGCTTTGGTTCAATTTTTGTGCCAAAGAATCCCTTGCGCTGGTATATGGTCAACATACGCTGAACATCCGCGCCAATGGTCGATTCATCAAACGCCGCGCGCTCTTTCAGGCGGATTTCTTTCTTCAAATCATCGGTGGAAATTTCATCGTTTCCTTCAACCGTTACCATGTTGACGGTTGGTGCTTCGACCACGTCGATTTTCAGCACATTGCCCGACATGCGAACGTTGATTTTTGAAAAGTACCCACTTTCCTGTAACTTTTTTGCAATTTGGTTGGCGCGGGCCTCGCCCACGGTGTCGCCAATGTTGACATCAGACAGAATACGCACCGATTCCGCGTCCATACGGCGATTGCCCGATACGTCAACGCGTGATACGGTTGCCGCATTTGCGCCCGTCGCCGCAACGGCCAGTGTGGTTGCCAAAAATAATTTCTTTGTATTCATATTGTATTACCCAAATACGCGTACCAAATCGTTCCACATCGTCAGTATGAACAGGCCGGCAATCAATACCCACCCCGCGATGATAACGTATTCCATCGCGCGCCCCTGTAATTTACGACGCGTAATCCCCTCGATTACCAGTATCAGCAAATACCCACCGTCCAACACCGGCAATGGCAACAGATTTATAACAGCCAAATTCAACGACAGCAAGGCAATAATAGACAGCAACGCAAATATTCCTGCCTCCATCGCTTTGCCTGATACCTGTGCAATGGTGATAAATGACCCCAGTTGCTTTGACGAACGTTCGCCGGTAATGATTTGTTTCAGCACCACCACCAGCGTCTTGGACTGGTAATACGTTTCGCGTGCACCCGTCAGCAACCCGCCAAAGAATCCTTTCTTGCGTAATTCGGTCTTGCTGCCGTCGGCAATCAAGCCCCAACGTTCTGCGGGTGACAATTCGACATTTACCAATTTTTCACCACGCACAACAATCACGTTTGCATTGCGGTTCGACGCAATTTCTTTGGCGATAATCAACTCGCCCCAGTTTGTGATTTTTTCGCCGTCAATGCGAACAATGGTGTCACCCGGTTTAACGCCCGCCTTGAACGCGACGGATTCCTGAATCACCTGACCGACAACGGGCAACTGGACATTCTTTGGATGGAACATCGCAATCCCAGAATAAATAAACCACGCCAAAACAAAGTTCATGGTGACGCCAGCGGCAACAATTATAAATTGTTTCCATGCGGGCGCAGTCAGGTAATGCCCAACCTTTTTATCGGCGGGCAATTCCGCATATGCCTTGCGGTCAAACATCATTTCTTGGCCGTAAATGGAAACGTACCCGCCCAGTGGCAGACATGCAATCTGCCATTGTGTGCCGTGTCGGTCGTGCCATTTGATAATTGCCGGCCCAAATCCGATTGAAAATTTATCAACACGGACGCCGGACGCGCGCGCGGCAAAAAAGTGCCCTAATTCGTGAATAAACACGACCACGCCCAACACAACCATCAATGCAATCACAGCCACAATCGTATGCATTATTTTCCGTTCCTTTACATTTACAAATCTGCATTACAACATAATCAACCAAATCAAGGGCAGGGCATAAATCCACCCGTCGAACCGATCCAACATTCCACCGTGCCCCGGCAAGATATGACCAAAATCTTTGATGCCCATACGACGTTTTACCCAACTGGCGGTCAGGTCACCATATTGGCTGAGTAACGCGATACTAATCCCAATCCACATCAGTTGCGGCATAAAAGTATCAGTCCCCAACAGACCATACAGCAATGCCATAACCGTGCCGCATATAATGCCGGCAATCTGACCCGCCCATGTCTTGTTCGCGGACAGACGTTCCCACATCTTGTCCCCGCCCAGCATACGGCCAAAGAACCATGCGCCAATGTCCGCACCACTGATTGTCAACAACAGCAACAGAATAATCCATGGACGTGTTGCCACGGTGTTTATCGCCGCCAACATCACAAATAACCACGCCAAGAATCCACCATATACCAGCCAGTTTTTGTTCTGGCACAACTGTTCTTGGGGAACGTGGCGAATTGCCATAATCATTTCCAGAATCATACCCAGTACGACCAAAATCCCCAGATAACGTACCGCATGAAACCCATAGTGTTCCGCCACCGCGGCCGCGACAGCAATCGCCGCCATAATTGCGCCAACAATGACTCTCTGTGATGTGTTTGACATGTCAAAAACCTTATTTTTGTTTGCCGGAATAATTCGCCTTTTTGCCGCCACCAAATCTGCGGTCACGACGTGCATATTCGTCCAATGTGTGCTGCCACATCCGTTCGTCTTTGACCAAATCAGGCCAGTGTTCTGGGACAAACATCAATTCGGCATACGCCAATTTCCACAGCAAGAAATTAGAAATTCTAAATTCGTTACTGGTGCGAACCATCAAATCAATCGGCAACAAATCGCCCGTGTCCAAGAACGTTTCAAACGTTTCGCGGGTAACTGGCTCGCCGGCGGCAACCGCGGCATTTACCGCGTCGATAATTTCACCCTGGCCACCATAGTTCAACGCAAACACAACCGTGCCACCGGTGTTTTCGGCCGATGTTTCCTCTAATTTATCGCACATATGTGCCAAACGTTTTGGCAAACGGTCACGCGAACCCACCACGCGATAGCGCAGATTTTTTTCCAGCGCGTGCTTCATATTTTTCTTTAATTCTGTATAGAACAAGTCCATCAGATAATCCACTTCTTCCTTGGAACGATTCCAGTTTTCGGTGGAAAAAATAAAGAACGTCACAGTGGACACACCGCGTGCAATGTACCAATCAACCAGATTTTCAAAGTTTGCAATTCCGGCCTTGTGTCCCATCAGCGGGGGCAGACCGCGGGCCTCGGCCCAGCGGCGGTTACCGTCGCAGATAAATGCGATATGCTGTGGTACGCGCACAGGCGCGTTGGCGACGTCATTTACTTTCTTTTTGAATATTCTAAACATTTCTAAATCCAATATGCTGTGGGTGATAATTTGCGTGACAGATGACAATAAACCTAGACAGACATAATGTCGGCTTCTTTCTGTTTGGCCTGTGCATCAACCTGTGATGCGCGCAGTTCAAACACCTTCTGCAAATCATCTTCGAATTTGCGCTGGTCATCTTCGGAAATTTCCTTGTCTGTGACGGCGCGTTTGATTTTGCCCATTGCATCTTGGCGAATGTTACGCATAGAAATCTTGGCTTCTTCGGCGTATTTACCCGCAACCTTGGTCAGTTCACGACGGCGTTCTTCGGTCAATGGTGGCAGGTTCAGGCGAATAACACCGCCCGCAGTATTTGGATTCAGACCCAAACCAGAATCACGAATTGCCTTTTCAACCGCGCCCGCATTGTTGATGTCCCAAACGGTGACACTCAGTGTCTGGTTATCTGGGGTGGCAACGGTTGCAACCTGATTCAATGGCATGTCAGAACCATAAACCGGCACACGCACACCGTCCAACAGGTGCACAGACGCGCGCCCCGTACGCAGACCGGCGTATTCACCCGCCAGAACGTCCAGAGTTTGCTGGGTTTTTTGTTCAACTTCGGCTTTCAATGCTTGATAATCCATATTAAAATCTCCTTCTTGTGTAAAAAGGTTAGCAAATTGATTTGACATTTGGCAAGAAGAAATATAGAATATGTCGTCGCAAGGGGTTGTAGCTCAGTTGGTAGAGCACTTGCATGGCATGCAAGGGGTCGTCGGTTCGAGTCCGATCAGCTCCACCAGTATGGCGGATGTAGCTCAGTTGGTTAGAGCACTGGTTTGTGGTACCAGGTGTCGCCGGTTCGAATCCGGTTATCCGCCCCATTATTAAAAATGCCCGCCGTTCAGGCGGGCATTTTTAATAATCTTGGGCGGGTCGGATTCGAACCGCGGTTCGCTTACGAGTAAGCGTGGCAAGTGTATAACACCGCCACGCGCTAACGAGTGGTGAGCGCAGCGAACAATACGCAGCTGTCCAGCAATGCTGGACAGCAAGGCACTCGGTTATCCGCCTGCCGAATTGCCCCCCGCCGTTCAGGCGGGCATTTTTAATAATCTTGGGCGGGTCGGTGACGAACCGGCGAACAGAGCCGTTCGAACCGCCGCAAAAAGGCGGAAACACGCCGGTCGCCCATCGGGCGATTTTGCAAGGTTGTACAATGTTTTTGCGTAAAGTTTTTGTTCTTAGTTTGTTTTTACATGCTAAAAATTACTTGATTAGCAGAAGTGTTTTGCATATACTTTTCTCCATGAAAACACAAGTAAAAGATTCAGGTTTACAATTTCATCCGCGCAAGCGCGAGATTTTGATTTGCGATTTCAAGGGAAATATTGTTCCGGAAATTGTAAAAAAGCGTCCAGTGGTAGTTCTGCGTGATTCATTACCGTACCGTAGCGATTTGGCGATAGTAGTCCCGCTAAGTTCAACGCCACCGAAATATGACGTACCGTATTGCGTACTTTTGTCTCAGAATTATTTGTCTCAAGATGACAAGCCAATGTATGCGAAGTGCGATCTTGCTTGTTCGGTATCCCTAAAAAGGTTGGATAGAATAAAAGTCGGCGTGCGTAAATATGCGTGCCCGAGAATGAACGAAGACGATTTTGCTAACGTTGTTCGTGGCGTTAGATGGGCGTTTGGTTTTGGTGCTTGACAATATTATCGTGTTTACTATATAATAACAACGTATCCAGGAAACTGGCTTGCAAGACCTGATTCTTTAATGAATAAGGCAGCCCTCGGGAATGAGCGATAACAAGCTTATCGAGGGCTCATTTTTTTATTTATGTACGCTAACTGCTTGTTTATCAAATTTGAACAGCATTTATACAAAAATATAAGCGGTTATAATGAACTAAGGAATCTGTCAAATTCCTCTTTATTTCTATATGCTAGATTGTACAAAGAAGCAGGCATTATGGCTAACGATTCTACTTGCCCATCGTTGGTTGTTTTCGCATCAAAGCAGCCAAAACCTCCTTCTGGGGTTTTGGCGCCTATCAATAAAAAGGGTTTGCCTGAACCTTGTTCGTACATCATGAAAAATTTATTGACGGTCTTCAGCTTTTTCATTGTATCCAGTTTTCCGACAATATAGTCAATATACTTTCCTTTTGTAAGGTCCGGTGAAGCGACCCAATAAGAAGAATATCTAAAACAATCTGCCAAAAAGGGCAAAATATAGCTCGCATCATATTCTGTATATGCTTTTGCTAGGTTCTCCAGGAACAATTCTTCATGAGCATATGTGTTTTCTGACATAAGCATTCCTCCAAACGGTGTCCGCCCCAAACGGGGCGGGATTTTTAACCAATCAATTTCTGCCAGAATGTGGCCTTCTTTTGTTGTTTCTTGCGTTTGCGACGCGGGGCATTCATGGTCGTCTTTTTCGCGTCCATGTGCTGGGCGTCTTTCTTTTTCGCATCGGTTGACGGTGCGTACGCGTCCAACAAATCTTCGGTCTTGTTGGATTCGGGTGCAACACGCTGAATAGAATATTGGTCAATGTTCATCATGCTGTCGTCGCCAACAATAACGATTTCTGTTTCAAATTCAGATTCCATTGATGCCAGTTCCGCGCGCTTGTGATTCAACAGGTAAATCGCAACGTCGCTGGGGACGGTCATAATGATTTTCTGGGCACTCTTGGCCAGCAATTTTTCCTGCAAATGGCGGAACATAATCAGTGCCGCGGTCTGGATTGATGGCACAACGCCCGCGCCCAAGCAGTGTGGGCACTGGACATATGATGTTTCAATGAAACTGCTGCGCAGACGCTGGCGCGACAGCATCAGCACGCCAAACGTGTTGATTTTCGCAACCTGTGTGCGGGCGCGGTCGCGTTTCATAACCTCGCGCATTTTCATTTCCAATTTGCGGTTGTTACGTTCTTCTTCCATATCGATAAAGTCAATCGCAACAATCCCCGCCAAATCACGCAGACGCAGTTGCAACGCGATTTCTTCGGCGGCCTCTAAATTAGTATTCAGGGCGGTTTGTTCGATGTCTTTTTCCTTTATCGCGCGGGACGAATTGACGTCGATTGTAACCATTGCTTCGGTCTGGTTGATAACCAGTGACCCGCCCGATGGCAACTGAACATATGGGCCATGCAACCCTTCCAGTTGTTTTTCAACGCCGGCCTTGACCATCAATGGAACGGCGGCGTCCTTGTACTGAACCAACTGTTTGCGTGGCGCGCGACCATACATTTGCTGGAAATAAGTTTTTGCGGCATCGTATGCCTCGTCCCCTTGGATAACCAGAACATCGTCTTAGTCCGCCAAGAAATCACGAACAACACGACGCAGCAGGGAATCTTCGGTGTGAAT
>JAUNMD010000092.1 GCA_030531915.1 Pseudomonadota bacterium | reverse complement strand
TGACCTTCGCCGTCTGGTGGTATTCCGGTCTTGTCCACTTGAAGTCCCAGTGCTTCGCCGCGAGAAACAGGGCCGCCGTCTCGTCGGCGCACCGGATGTCGGCAGTCTGTCCCGCATATTCCACGCGGAAATACTTCTTTCCGCTGTATCCCGGCTGCCGGACGATCTCCGGCTTCTTCGGCCTGCCGTCTACCGGCACCTCGTTATATCGCATCGCCGTCTTCCTCGCTTCCGCCCAGCGCATAGCCGAGGCACGCCACCGTTGCGAACGCAAGCAGAACGCCGCCCAAGTAAAGCCCGAACCCAACGTAAAAGCCCACCGCCATAAAGCAGCCGCCGCTTGCGATCAGTGCCAGCCTCCGCAAGACCCGCACCATCGCGTTGTCATGTTCTTTTTTCGAGATCATACTTCATCCCGCTCCTTTTCCTTTTGTAAGTAATACCGCAGCTTACCCAGCCGCGTCAGGCTCTCCGCCGACCGTTCCCGTATCTCGTCCCTGTCGTGGAACAGCTCGATGGCTTCGGCCTCCGCAGCCTCCGCACAGATGATCGCGGCGATCAGGTCGCCAAATTGTTTCTCATTCACCCGCAGCGTGTAGTGCATCTGCCTCCCTCTCTTTCTTCACATAGAACTCCACGCCCGGGAACATCGCCCGCAGATACCGCAGCTTCAGCTCCGTCGCCGCGATCCGCTTTTCCTCGAGCGTCAAATCGTCAAAGCGAACCAACTGCCCATTTTTCGTCACATAGCTTTCCGTTCGGATCACCTGTTTTTTCCGCATCCTGCGTCCCTCCCCTTCCGTGTATTCTATTCCGGCGCCGCATTTACGGTTCCTGCTTCGCGCTCATCAGCTTTGCCGCCGCAGCCACGCCCTGCATATATGCGATCATGACCTCGATCTGCTGCGCGTTCATGTGCTTCATCTCGTGCAGCACACCCTCGACTTTCTTCTTCTGTTCTTCCGACATATCCCTCACCTCACTCTTGTCATCCCGCGCCGCCCATGCTATTCTGATAAGCAGGGGCGATGCGCATTATTTTTGCCTATGGACTTACCAAATCTGAAGCTCTATTCACCCGAAGATGAATACACCCCATACAAGGAACTGCATATCCGCTGCCAGCACTATCACAAGGCGGAAACCGTCTATTTCCAACTTGTCATCCGTTCTGCCGAACAGTACGGATATGTGTTTAATGGCTGCGACGATCAGTCCGGCGACCACTTGTGCAAAGAGTGCCGCCGTCTGTCCTGCTCACAGTTTCTTGAATCATTCCCGAATCTAAAGCTGCTCCACGCTGTCGATTGACGGCACATCCGAATAAACCTTCTCGACGCAGCGCATCGCCTCTTCAATCGTTTCCAAATAACAGTCCTCGCCGTCCGGCCATCCGTCCACCGCAAACTGCCGCATCGCCCCGACGCTGTGATACCCGCGCAGCGTGCGCAGTGATATCATGCTGTTTGCCGGATGATCCAGTTCTCCATCGTTTTCCATCGCTTTGAGCAGCGGATCATCGATCCCATGTACCCGGTTCATGCACCCAAGCGCCAGCCGCAGTGCCGCCGTATAGTTCGGAACCAGTATCGTGCTCTCGCCGAACTGCGTCATTCGCTCGTTGTGTCCGATCAGGCTTGCCAGCAGCTTCGCCTTTTCCAGTTCTGTCATTTCCCTCTCACCTCGCTTGTTTCTCCCCGCATGGTTTCCCCGCTCCTTCAAAGCCATTCGATTTGTCAATAGGACAAATCGACAGTTCTCATCGTAGGTGAGAACTTGCTTTGTTGGCTTTGTTTCATTGCTTAGTTGGCTTTGTAAGCACAACATAGCATATTTAGGTCTCTATGTCAACACGTTTTCAAAAAATATTTTCTATCTCTGTTGACAGGGTTTGCTATTCGTGGTATTGTACAGTTGCGTTCTGGAGGTGATGCAATATGAACGAACGAATTAAGCAGCTCCGTGTTGAATTAGAATTGACGCAACTGCAGTTCGCAGAAAAAATTGGTTTGTCCCGAAACTATATCGCAATGATTGAAATGGGCGCACGCGAACCGAGCGACCGCACCATTTCCGACATCTGCCGCGTATTCGGTGTGTCCGAAGCGTGGCTGCGCGACGGCACGGAGCCGATGTACGTCCAGCGCAGTGAGAATGAGCGTATGGCCATGCTGTTCAACGACGTGCTGGCCGAAGCCGACGAATCCACCCGCAAGCGCGGCATCGCCGCCGCCCTCGACATGCCCCCGGAGTTCTGGGACAACATTCTCGAATACGCGAAAAAAATCACCGGAAGCAAGTAAAATGCTTCCGGTGATTTTTACGAAAACGCTCATGGCTCTTGACGATTCTGTGATTCTTTTGTATTCTGAAATAAAAAAGGGGGTCATTTTCTATGAACTGGCATGAATGGATGTATTACCTTGGCAGTTCTTTCGTTGCGTGGGTAATTGCATCGCTTTTGAATGAATGGGTGCTCCGAAAAGATTCCAGTGAACGGACAGCCTTTAGCACGATCGTTTCCATTATATCCTTTATTTTTTATTTTCTTGGTTTAATTGTTACCCTCATCGCCACATACGGCATTGGTTGTCTTACCTTGTCTCGCTTAGAGGGACACGACGAATCCTCATACAAATCCGGTTATATTGCTGGGTATAATGACGCAAAGGCAGGCAAGAAATACGACGCAAATATGCCCAGCAAGAATAAGTGATGGCCGTGAAAGTGAAATTTATATTTCTCCTGCTTCTTATTTTATCTCTCATGATTCTCCCAGTGTCCGCCCACCCCGGCAGAACGGACGACAGCGGCGGTCACCATGACAGTTCAACCGGCGAATACCATTACCACCACGGTCATTCCGCCCATCAGCACGAAGATTTAGATGGCGATGGACTCTTGGAGTGTCCCTATAATTTTGACGATCAAACCGGTTCACATTCCGGCTCTATATCGTCATCCGCCGTCGCTTCTGGTGAGAATTCCCCTCTATCAAATCTTCCCGGAATAGTGTGTTTTCTAATTGTCATCTTTGTTGTCATCTCTGCTGCAATTCTAAGTTTTGTACTCGCACTTGTTTGTGTCCTTATTGATAAAAATAAAAAACGCCCGAAGCGGTGATCCGCTCCGGGCGTTTATTCTGTCTTCACGATGTTCCGCATAAACCCAACAATGATGTACTTCTGCTCCGGCGTGGCCTGTTCCCATAACTTCTGCATTTCCTCATCTACGGTTTTCGACATTTTTTCCATCCCTTCGCCTTTCTCTTTCCAAAAAACATGGTCGATTTTTTGTGCAACATCCTAACTTGAATCGTTTCCAGATTCGTCCTAAACTGGAAGTATCAAGGGATGCCCCGCCGCCATGTTCCCGGCGGCGGGACTTTTGGCCGCTGCAAGCGTGTGGG
>JAUNMD010000091.1 GCA_030531915.1 Pseudomonadota bacterium | reverse complement strand
TCGCGTGTTGTGCCAGGGGTGTCGGAAACAATCGCGCGATTTTCCCCAACCAGACGGTTAAACAGTGATGATTTGCCCGCGTTTGTTGCGCCAACCAGTGCAATGTTAAAACCGCTGCGGATAGCACGGGACGCGGCATAGCGCGAAATTGCGTTATCGATTTCGTTATATAAAACCTGTGTTTTATTGCGAATTTTTTCGCCGATATTTGTTGGTAATTCGTCGTCGGCATAGTCCAAGATTGCGGCGGCGTATGCGGCGATTTCAACCATCTGCGCGCGCCATGTGTCGTAAATACGACTGTCGCGGCCGGTCATTGATTGCAAGGCGGCACGACGTTGACGTTCCGTCTGGGCGTCCAGCAATGCGGCCAGACCATCAACGTCCGCCAAATCCATTTTCCCGTTATAAAATGCGCGACGTGAAAATTCCCCGCGGGTTGCCATGCGCGCACCGGTTTCTGTTAAAAAGTCAAAGATTTTATTTATCACCGCCGGCGCGCCATGCGAATAGATTTCGATTACGTCCGTACCGGTAAAAGAGTGCGGTGCGGCAAAGAATACCAAAATTGTCTGGTCAATCAAATCGCCGGCATTATCGGTCAGGTTTGCAAAATACGTGCGGCGCGCATCAAAATTACCGCGGCCCAGCAATCGCGCAAACAAATCGCGCAGGTTATCGCCAGATATGCGAATAACGGCAACGCCACTTTTACCATGCCCTGATGACAGGGCAAAAATCGTATCATTATTATTCATTATTTATTTCCAGATATTTCTTTCAGTGCCAATGGGACAAGGCGGGCGACGTCCGCGTCTGGATTGGCGGCAACCAATTTCTGTGCCATGTCAACAATGTCCAGACGGCGATAGCCCAATGATTCCAATGCCGCCAGCAAATCCGGCAGGGCAGAGCCCCCCGTGTCCGCCGTCGCATCAAAGTTAAATGCGTTGCCGGCAATTTTATTCTTTAATTCCAGAATGATTTTTTCTGCAACCTTTTTCCCGACCCCTGGGGCGGCGGTGATGGTTTTGGCATCGCCCGTTGCAATCGCAGACATCAATGTGTCGGTGGGCAATGTGTTCAGAATTGATAACGCCCCACGTGGCCCAACGCCCGACACCCCCGTCAGCTGTACAAACAGGTTCTGGCCCGCCAGCGTTTTGAACCCGAACAAGCGGATTGAATCCTCGCGTACGACGGTTTCAATCCATAACGCGACCGTTTCGCGCAGGGACAGTGTGTCGGGGGTAAAAACCTTGTATCCGACGCCGGATACCATTAAAATTACGAATCCGTCGCCAATATAATCAACAACCCCTTGCAATTTGCCAATCATTTGTTATCCTTTTGGCGTAATTTTAACCTAATTAAATAAAAAGGTCAAATATGAGTGGACACAGCAAATGGCACAATATTCAGCACAAAAAGGGTGCTGTGGACGCCGCACGCAGCGGTTTGTTCACAAAACTGGCGCGTGAAATCACGATGGCCGCAAAACTGGGCGATAAAAATCCGGACAACAATCCACGTCTGCGCTTGGCGGTTCTGAATGCACGTAAAAATTCTATGCCGAACGATAACATCAAACGCGCGATTGAAAAGGCGTCGGGCAGCAACACCGAAAGTTACGTTGCAGTTCGTTACGAAGGGTACGGCCCAAACGCAGTTCCTGTGATTGTAGAGGCATTGACCGATAACCCACGTCGTACTGTGCCAGAAATCCGCAACATATTTGCGAAAAATGGCGGTAACATGGGCGAAGAGGGCAGCGTTGTATTTATGTTCACACGTGCCGGCCAGATTATGTACCCAGCGTCAATCGGCAAAACCGAAGATGAAATGATGGAAATCATCATGGACGCCGGTGCAGACAATATTGAAACCGCAGACGAAGGTTTCATCATTACAACCAAGCCAGATGATTTTATCACTGTGCAAAAGGCGTTGAATGATGTGCTGGGCGAACCAGACAGTGCGGAATTGACATGGATTCCAAATATGCCTGTTGATTTGGACGACGAAGCGTATGCCAAATTGGAAAAGTTGGTAGATGCGCTGGACGATAACGACGACGTTCAAAAAGTATTTACCGCAGCAGCGTAATAAAAAATGCCCCATCGGGGCATTTTTTATTTGAGTGTTTTACGTTGCCACCAGATTGCGATTGCAGGGCACAGGAATAACAAAATCCCCAGCATCTGCCACAGGGCAATTCCGCTGATTGCGGAAAAGAAAATTACCATTGGTGATATTCCCGTCAGCACAACCAGCACCAACAGAAAATGTGGCACAAATAATGTCAGTGCCAGAACAATCGCACCCAAAATTAAATTGATGAAAAATGCGCGAAACAATGTCCCTTGTTTGATTGCCATTTTCGCGTTCATCATTTCATAAAAATCTTTCTTCATAATTTCCCCCTTTGCCAGATATCATAGCACATAGCGCGTTTTTTTAGAAATGGAATTTAGTCATATTGGCATGCGTCAATGCGATGGCCAATGCGTCACTTTCGTCTGGTGTTTTTGGGTGTGCCGCCGGCAACAATATGCGCACCATTTTATACACCTGATCTTTGTCGGCGTGGCCTGCGGACGTCAGGGCCTTTTTAACCTTGTTCGGTTCATATTCATATATTGGTATGTCGCGTGATGATGCCGCGACGATTGCCGCGGCGCGTGCGTGTCCCAATGCCAATGTTGTTTGTGGGTTTTTATTTACGAATGTGATTTCAATACTGCACACGTCGGGTGAAAACGTATCAATCAATTCAGACACGCCGCGAAAAATATTTGCCAATCGCACCGGCAATGCATCGCGGGTGGGCGGCAATATTACGCCACTGGCAATATATGTGCGATTGCTGCCGGCGGTATCAATTACCGCCCAACCAGTATGTAATAAACCGGGGTCAATGCCCAAAATGCGTGTCATGTATGCTTATTTCCTGAAACTGATTTTGCCGATTGCAGCGCGGCCGAAATAGTTATTTAACTTTTTTGTAATTTCGTCGGTCATGTATGATAACTGTAATGTGAATGCCGGATTCAGGGGACGGATTGCAATGTTATACCGCCCGTCGCGCATTTTCTTGATTGCGGCAATTTGTGCAATCGCGGCGATGTCAGAACCCATAATTTCCGTCCAACGCGCCGCCAAATCCGCGTCCGATGCACGAAAGCCAAAACGGCGCATCAGACCGCCCATCGCCCCCGCCAGTGTCTGGGGGCGGGCAACGCGGTGTGAAAACTTATCTGGTTGGTTTGACATATGTATATTCTTTTGGCATCAAAATAAACATTTCCCCTTGGGCATGTTGACCGTGGGCATACTTGTATGCTTCGTCCCCCTTGCCAAAGAAGATGTCGGCGCGAATCCAGCCACGAATTGCGCTGCCGGTGTCTTGGGCAATCATCAGGCGACGGAAACGGCGACCA
>JAUNMD010000090.1 GCA_030531915.1 Pseudomonadota bacterium | reverse complement strand
CAAAGCGTCGCAATTATTCTATGCGTGATTGGTTTTATAACGACCTGTCGTACAATGTGATTTACAAAAATTCACCCGAAGAATTTGATATTCGTAATCCTAAGTACTTGCTGGATCCGTGCAGCAAACGTTCGCACGACACAACAAAAATCGTTATTCCGGAATCAGGCGTTATTTTGTCACCTGAAATTGGATATCTGGGGGCGACAGTGGAATACACGGAAACACGCAACCTGTTCCCATATATTGATGGCAAATCATCGGTTGGGCGCAACTTTATCTTGAACCACCACACGGCGGGTCGTGGCGACGACGGGTTCTGTGGGCAATGGACACTGGAAATCCGCGTTCTGTACCCAACGGTCGTGTACCCGAATATGCGCATTGGCCAAATTTATTACGAAGAATTTACCGGCGAACGCAAACCATATGATTCAAACGCCGCCAGCCATTATAATCGCCAAATGGGCCCGACACCTGCGGCGGTAATTCCAATCGAAGATGTTCGCCCACCGGTAACACCAATGGACGACATGTACGAAGAATTTTACGCGCACAAACGTTAAAAAACGCCCAAACGGGCGTTTTTTTATTTCAGTTTCTTTGTCCAATCGTTGTCTGGGAAATTTGTCCGCAGCATATCGGCATAGCCCGATGCCTGTTGTGGCAGGCCGATTGCCGTATAACATTCGCTCAGGCGATACAGGGCCTCGGGCGTCATGACGGTTTCCTGTGCGCCTGACACCACCGATTGCAGGTGCGAAATCGCCGCCGGCCAATTCTGTTGCTTCATTTCGGCGCGCGCGGAATACATAACCTTGCCCGCCAGATAGTTTTTCAAAATCAGAATCTTGTTTTCAGCATTTTTCGCATATGGCGAATTTGGGAAACGCTGGGTCAACTGTTGAAACTGTTGCAATGCGTACGCCGACATACCGGGTTCACGGCGAACATCGCTGACCTGGCGATAATAACACATTCCGCGCAGGTACAACATATATGGCACGTCCGCGTGCCCGGGGTGGAATCGCATAAAACGGTCAACTGACAAAATCGCACCCGCAAAATCATCGTCCAAATATTGTGAATACGCCGCCATAATCAGGGCGTCTGCGGCCCATGGGCTGGACGGATACTGGGTTTCGGCACGCGCAAATTCAGTGGCTGCGCCCTCGTAATCCTTGTCATTAAACTTCTCGTACGCGGTGGCGTATATTTCTGGCAATGTCTGTTGCGGGTCAATTTCCGTTTTGCCGCCACATGATGCCAGCGCAAAAGTCACCATACATAACGCAATTATTTTTTTCATTTATTCCTGCCTTGATTTTATATCACGAACAGCAGTATAATCCAAACCATGAAGCTAGGCAAACATATTTTCGGGGTCGGTGCAATGACCGGCATCAGTCGTATTTTTGGGTTCGTGCGCGATATGCTGATTGCGCGCGTGCTGGGCGCAGGACGTCTGTCGGACGTGTTTTTGGCGGCGTTCAAATTGCCAAATTTATTCCGCGACCTGTTGGGCGAAGGGGCACTGTCCGCGATATTTATTCCCATGTACACCGATTTGAAAAAGGACGACAACTTTGCCAAGAATGTGTTTTCGTGGCTGATGGTGGTGCTGCTGGGGATTACGATTCTGTTTGAAATATTTATGCCACTGATTGTGTGGGTGTTGGCCCCCGGATTTGCCAGTGACGCGGGCAAAATGGAACTGACGGTGCTGATTTCCCGCATAATGTTTATCTATGTGATATTTGTGTGCGGGTCGGCGTTCTTGTCCGCAATATTAAATGCGTTTTCGCGTTTCTTGCTGGCGGCGTTTATGCCGGTGCTGTTGAACATTATGCTGATTGGTGCACTGCTGTTTTCGGCAATGTTTGCACGCGACAGCGTCCTGTACATTATGGCGGGCACGGTTGTGGCATCGGGCGTGATTCAGTTTGCCGTCCTGTGGGCACGTATACGCAGAAAGCATTTCGGATTGCACCTGATACGCCCCCGGTGGACGCCGGGGATTAAACACCTGTTTGGGCGTTTGGGCATCAGTATTATTGGTAACGGATTTTACCAGATTACGATTATCGTCGGTACATTGGTCGCCAGTTTCCAGTCCGGTGCGGTTTCGTGGCTGTATTATTCAGACCGCATTGTTCAATTACCATTTGCAATGATTGGTTTGGCGGTGGGCACGGTGCTGATGTCATCTATATCAAACGCACTGGCGGACAAGAATATGCGCAGTGTGTACATTCAGCAAAATTCGTCCCTGCGCCGGTCAATGATGCTGATTATGCCGTGCGTGGCGGGGCTGTTTGTGCTGGCCGAACCAATTATCAGATTCTTGTTCCAATATGGCGCGTGGACGGCGGCATCAACACACGCAGTGGCATTGGCGATTATGATTCAGGTTTTCGCCCTGCCCGCGATGATGGTCAGCCAGATTTACAGCAAGACCCTGTACGCATCGCAAGATGTTAAAACGCCTGTACGCACCAGTATGATTTCATTGGGCGTGGCGGCGGCGTTGTATTTGATATTGTTCCCGTTTGCGGGGTATCTGGCGATTCCGATTGGCGTCGTGGCCAGTGGGTATTTGAAAAACTATCTGTTGGGGCGCGCATGCCGGTCGCGTGGACTGGTTCGTCACGATGGACGCACGGTGCGCGCGATTGCGTTCTTTGCGGTGCTGGCGACGATGCTGGGCGTGGCGTTGTGGTTTGTGCCAATTACCAGCATATGGGTATTGTTTGCCGCGATTGCGGGGTATGGTATTATTTACCTGCCGATTGCATATGTGGTTGACCGAAAAATCTAGTATAATAATAAAGTTGAAACGCGGTTTTTTATGTGATAAAATAACCTTATAAGAATGTAAGGAGTTCTAAATCATGAAAAAAATAGTTTCCTTGGCAGTTCTGACTGCTTTACTGGCCGGTTGTGCAAACAACGGCGCGACGAATGCACCTGCGGGCTATGGCGCGGACGGTTTTGGCGAAGAAACACTGGTTACAACCGGTGGTGAACAATCGCTGAACGACGCATACCTGATGGCGGCTGCACCGAAATACTATGTGGGCAGTGCGTACAAGGTTGAAAACGTACAATATATCCCAGCCGAAGATTTAACTTATAACCAGACCGGCATTGCGGGCATTATCCCAGCCGAACTGAACGGCACAAAAACCAGCAACGGTGAAATTTTTGACATGAATCAGATGTTGGCAACCAGCAAGACATTGCCACTGCCGACAATCGCACGCGTAACCAATCTGGATAATGGCCAGTCGGTTGTTGTTCGTGTGAACAATCGTGGCCCATTTGTAAATACCCGTATTATGGACTTGTCCCCAGCGGCGGCGGCAAAAATTGGTATGAATGGCCAATCCAAGGTTCAGGTTCAGGTTTTGCCAGAACAGTCAACCGCGGTTAAAAACGCAACAATCGGCGCAACAATGGCGGTGGCCGAA
>JAUNMD010000089.1 GCA_030531915.1 Pseudomonadota bacterium | reverse complement strand
ATTGAACCAGGTGTCGCCCGTCGCCGCACGTAATAACGGTATGGGATTGTACCTGAAACGCGTATTCGCACTGATGTTTGCTGCGATTGGCGTAACGGCATTGGCGTCGTTTATCACGATGGTAACGCCACTGATTGGCATGATGTTCACCGAAACAGGCATGTCACCACTGTATTACATTTTGATGTTCGGTGGATTGGCACTGTCCGTATGGGCACAGGCACGTGCATTTTCAATGTCACCGGCGCGCGCGGCGGCAATTCTGTTCGTCTATGCCGCGACATTGGGTATCGTGATGACACCACTGTTGCTGTTCGCATTGTATAACAACCCGATTACAATTATCGCGGCGTTTGTACTGGCGGCGGTTATGTTCGCATGCATGGCATTGTTCGGTTACAAGACCATCAAGAACCTGTCATTCTTGGGCGTGTTCTTGACCATGGGCATGATTGGTTTAATCTTGGTTGGATTGGCGTCATTTATTTGGCCGGCGATTATCGGCGGTACATTTGGCACAATCGTATGCCTGATTGGCGTATTGGTATTTGCACTGTTCACCGCATATGATATGCAGAATTTGAAATATGCATACAATGCAATGGGCGGTGATGAACACCAGAAAAACCAGTTGGCGGTATTGGGCGCATTGCACCTGTACATCTCGTTCGTGGCGATGTTCCAGTATCTGCTGAGTTTGTTTAATCGCGACTAAGTAAAATCAACAAAGGAAAGAAAAAATGGCGTATAAAATTGACCCATCTAAATGCATTGGCTGTCATACATGCATGGGCGCATGTCCTGTATGTGCGATTGCGACCACATCTGATGGTAAATGTGCGATTGACCCAGCAAAGTGCATTTCGTGCGGTACATGTGCGGCGGTGTGTCCGGTTGCGGCGATTGCCCCCGATGTACAGTAAGTATGTACAGACAAAAAGAAACGGGGCGTTTGCCCCGTTTCTTTTTGTTGCAAATACGCAAAAACAGTATAATAATTGGTGCGTTAAAAATAGAGGATTAAAATGCCAGCAAAATCAGTAAATGATATCGTCGCATTGTGCAAGCGGCGCGGTTTTATTTTCACAGGTTCTGAAATCTATGGCGGTTTGGGTGGTGCATATGATTACGGCCCATACGGCGTCGAATTGATGAAGAATATCAAGAACGCATGGTGGAACGCCATGATTTATTCCCGTAATGATATCGAAGGGCTGGATGCGGCATTGATTTCCAACCGACTGATGTGGAAATATTCAGGGCACGAGGGCAGTTTTTCCGACCCATTGGTTGAATGCAAAAAATGTGGCGCGCGCATGCGTCAGGATAAAATGAAAGATCCAACCAAGTGCGATAATTGTGGCAGCACGGATTTAACCGATCCACGTGCGTACCAGTTGATGATGGGACTGTCCATTGGTGCAACCGCCGATGGTGCAATCAATGCATACCTGCGCCCAGAAACAGCGACCACAACATACGTGAATTTCAAAAACGTTTTGGACGCATGCCCACATAAATTGCCGTTTGGTATTGCCCAGATTGGCAAGGCATTCCGTAACGAAATTTCCCCACGTGGATTTGTATTCCGTATGCGCGAATTTGAACAGGCGGAAATGCAGTACTTTATCAATCCTGCCGATGATGCGAAATATTTCGAAGAATGGAAGAAAACGCGTATGGCATGGTGGGTAAATGTGCTGGGCATTCCTGCGGACAAATTGCGTTTCACACCACACGAAAAATTGGCCCATTATGCCAAGGCCGCAGGTGACATCGAATACGCATTCCCAGATGGCTTTGACGAGGTCGAAGGTGTTCACAACCGTCAGGACTTTGATTTGGGTTCGCATACCAAGGCGCAAAATGAATTTCATATTTCTGCGCATGTTATGGAAAACCACGACAGCACGGTTAAATTGGCGTATTCTGATCCCCAGACGGGCGAAAGTTTCATTCCATTCGTCATTGAAACTGCAATGGGCGTGAACCGCGCAATGTTGGCGGTTATGATAGAGGCGTACACCGAAGAGCAGTTGCCAGATGGCAAGACCCGCACAGTTTTGAAACTGAAACCAAAACTTGCACCGGTCAAAGCCGCGGTTATTCCATTGGCGCGTAATGTACCAGAATTGGTTCAGACCGCAAACGACATTGAAAACGCGCTGCGCGCATTGCATATCGGCCGTATTGAATTGGAAAATTCTGGTAACATCGGTAAAAACTATCGTCGCCACGACGAAATCGGTACACCGGTTTGCATTACCGTTGATCACCAGACAATGGAAGATGGCACGGTTACCCTGCGTCACCGCGATGATATGAGTCAGGAACGCGTCGCCATTGCGGATGTACCGCGTCGTGTGACCGAAATTATAAATGCATAACGCAAAAAAACGGGGCATTGCCCCGTTTTTTTTTTACCCAAACGAATCGGTTGGGAATAAAAAGTGCCTGGGGATTTGTCCTAGAAATGCAGGACAAATGTCGTATCATAAAAAATTTTACTAAGAAAAAAATCGGCGCATTTTGCCGTTTTTATGAATTTTTCCCAGATTTCTGCACCTTTCACTGCGTGCCCCAATTTATACGCACCCACATATAAAAAGAGTATAGCCGGAAAAATCCCCACTGGGGTTATATTGTAAGCATAGACAAAACAACAAACAGAAAAAGGTGAAAAAACAAATGACACACAGTGATGTATGGTACGCAATCGATTGCTTTGCCAGTGCGCACAAAATGTCCTGCTCTGGATTGGCACGTCGCAGCGGTCTTGATCCAACAATTTTTAACAAGAGCAAGCGTTGGTCAAAATACGGCCAGCCACGTTGGCCATCAACCGGCAGCATAGCCAAGATTTTGGCAGCGACCGGTGAAACAGTCAGTAATTTCACCAAATACTTTTCGAACAAGCAAAATGAATTGTAAAATCTGTAAATAATACCGCGGACAGATGGCCGCGGTATTATGTTTTTATAAAAATAAAATATTTTCAAAAATCTGTCTTTTATGCTGTTTTTCGGTTAAATAATCGTGTATAATAAGAATAAACAATCATATTCACGTATTTTTGTTGTCTTTTATTTTTAATCAAAAAGGTATAGCGATGGCTACTATAAAAACCAGAGTGACCTTGTTGAAAGAACTGTTAGCGTTAAAAGAAGTAATCGATACAGGTCAAATCCAAGTTGCTGCGAATAAAAACGGCATAAAACATTCAAACATGTCCAAACTGATTTCCGATTTGGAAACGCGTCTGAACGCAACATTGTTACAGCGCACGCCCGCGGGCAGTTTGCCAACCAACGCAACGCCGGAAATTTATTCGGCGATTGAAACAATATGTAACGCGTTGGACAAAATAGAACAGGCCGCCCCCGAAGAAGAACTGACCGGTAATATTTCCGTCATGATTGCCGAAGGGTTGGTCGGCAGTTATCTCTTGCGCGAACTGTCACGGTTCTATGCATTGTACCCAAAGATTCGTTTGGATTTGTTGACCAATCGGCAACAGA
>JAUNMD010000088.1:630-3592 GCA_030531915.1 Pseudomonadota bacterium | reverse complement strand
ATTGCGGCAAAGCCGGTGCATCTCGCCGCTTGCTAGCGCATCGACTGCAATAACGCAGTCGGGGCGCACAAGCTCGCACATGCTGCGTATCGCCTGCGCGCTTTCAATGCCGGTCGTGCCCAAAACGCCGGGTCGCACCACGGATACGGACGAAAACGCCGCAAAATCCTGCGGAAGCGAGGATTTCAGATGCCGCGTGACGATAATTCCGTCGGCTGTAAGCGGCCCGACCGCGTCGGGAGTCACGGCGCGGTTGCCCAGACAGGCGATTAGATAGCTCTGCGCGCGCTCTACCGCCTCGAAGCTTTTCAGGAGAGCGCGCAGCGCCGCCGCGCAGTCCGGCAAGCTCTGTCCGCGCCGCGTAACATAATCTGCCATTTCGAGCGTGAGGTATTTGCCCATAGGCTTGCCCAGCGCCTCGGCTCCTGCCTCGGAGGATATCACAACGCGGCTGACCTCGCAGCCGTGCAGCGAAAGAGTGTCGGCGCAAACGCCCTCGGGTGCTTTGTCCAGCCGCCCGACTGCCTCGGCGGCCAGGTCCGTGCGCGCAAATTTATTCTGCATGCTCCACCTCAACATAACAAGATATAGTGGTAGTTTTACCCTTGACGGCACAAGTGATACATTTATTTATAAAAAAGCGGAAAAAGTGAAGAAAAAGCTTGCAATTTCAGTGCTTTGATGATAAACTAATTATCCGCGAGCGTCTACTCGCGTTTCGTTACGTTATTCAGTCCCAACGGCAGTAACCGCCAGAACGGAAAATCAGTCTGGCAGCCGGCGTAAACCGGCGGTTTTCGCCGGAAAAGTCCGTAGACTTTTGTTACTAAGTTACAAGGAGGTGCAACAACGATGCCCAACATTAAGTCCGCAATGAAGAGAGACGCAAAGAGCAAGGAGCTGCGCGCAAAGAACCGCGCCGACAAGACCGCTCTTAAAACCGTCATGAAGAAGTTCGACGCAGCCGTCGCAGGCGGCGACAAGACCGTCGCAGCAGAGAGCTACAAGGTCGCAGTCAAGGCCGTGGACAAGGCAGCCTGCAAGGGTCTTATCCATAAGAACAACGCAGCGCACAAGAAGAGCGCTATGACCGTCGCACTCAACAAGATGGATTGATCTCAATACCATATAAAAAACCTCGTCCTCCACGGACGAGGTTTTTTTAGTGGCGAATTTTTAGAGGCGCATTGACGCACCTACCGATACGTTTTTTGCGGTTGCCCGGTTCGGAACATTGGAATAAACCGTGACTGCTACGCAACCCGGCAGTGCAAGCTGCATATTGCGGTCGCCCGGTGTCGAAGTTGCGGAGGAAACCGCAACATGCGGAACAGGCAAGCCTGTTCCCTACGAGCGGCCGATAGCCGCAGCGGAGAGCTAATAGCTGACAGTTGATAGGCTTGATTTGCACTTAAATTCAACCCCTCGGCAGCAAAGCTGCCTGCTCCCCTTGACATGTGAGCCAATGGGGTGCGGTGCAAAATTCGACACCGTACTACCGGGTTGCGCAGCAGTAATGGTTTCCACTATTGTCTCCGGTCGGGACACCGCAATATGCGTATCCGTAGCTGCGTCAATGCGCCTCTATAAAAGAATGTCGTCGTAGGTGACGGAGAGGGCGGTGCGGAGGGCTTTGATCTCGTCGGGGCAGAGCATGCGCTGGCCGACCTCGATCTTTGCAAGAGCCGAGCGCGTCATATCGCAGCCGAGAAGTTGCATGCGCGCGGCAAGCTGCTCCTGCGTGAGCTTTTTCTGCTTGCGCAGCCACGATAAATGAGTTCCGACCCTGTGTGCGTATGCCTTGTCCATGCGTTTGCCTCCTGTTCCGAATCGGTGCAAAAATTACGTTTTCGATAAGTCGATTTTAAACGAAAAATGTCGAAACTTTGCACTAATATAGAACAAAGAAAAATTCGCGCCCGAAATTTTCTGCACCATATCGGCGCAGTCACAGGGTGCCGCGCGGCGTGCGCAGCTTCGCGATGAGAAGCAGCAGCGGCAAAATGACAAATAGGATGGTGAGGCTCGCGCCGGGCACGATGATCTGGGATATGCTGCGCATAACGTGCTCGCTTGCCGGCATGAGCAGCGCCGCCGTGCCGGACAGCGCCGCGCACAGCGGAATGATGATGCGGCCGTTTGACATATCGAGCGCGCGCACGTCGCCCTTTTCGGGGCGAAAACCGAAAATAAGCCGGAAAATGTGCGATGCGGTGCACAGAAGCAGCGTGAAAATGACAAAGTCGGACAGCACCCACAGGGTCGTGACCAGCGCCTCGATGCGCTCAACGGTCTTGGTCAGCGTCACGTCGCGGATCATTGAGAAAAACGGGTGCAGCGTGCGCGAGGTAAGGCGCGCGCCGTAGCAGCCGATGATGACGGCGCAGAACGTGCAAAGCAGCAGGCAGATAAGCGCGAGCCAGCCTGCGTATGAGGCAAAGCGCCGCCCCTGAAGCGGCGACTGATCCTCCAAAAATGCCGCGCAGTAGAGCACGGCGCCGTAGATCTCGACGACGGCAAGCCCGGAGATGAACACCTTGCCGGCGCTCTGCGTTTTTATCGGAAGCAGGTTGCGCACATCCACAGAGCCGAGCGAAAATATAAGCGCCAGCACGATGACCGACAGCAGCACCGGCGCGAAAACGCGCGAGGCCCTCGGCAGGGCCTTGACAGGGCCGAGCGCGGCCACCGTTCCGATGATGAGCATCGCTATCATAAAAAACAGCGGCCCTGCATCGGGATAGATCGTCGAAATGAGGCGGTGCGCGCCGGTGCGCAGGATAAATCCGGCGGAAAAAAGCGTGAAAGAGCCGATCAGCGCAAGCCCGATGGCCCCGGCCGTGCGCCCCGAGCGACGCATTATGACTTCGCCCAGCCCCTCGCCCTCGCGGCGCATTTTCATGAGCGAGGTGAGGATGAGCAGAAACAGCAGCAGCGGCGGCAGCGCGCAAAGCGGCGCAAG
>JAUNMD010000088.1:0-620 GCA_030531915.1 Pseudomonadota bacterium | reverse complement strand
GCAAGCCAGCTCGCGCTTCCGGCAAGCTGCGCGGCCGCCTTCGGAAGAAGCCGTGTCACAGGCGCGAGCGACGCGACAAAGCACATAGCCCGGAGCTGCCGGCGGTCGTATTGAAATTTCATTGGCCGGTCTCCTTCAGGTCAAGATTGAAGCTGCGGTCAAGCCGCGCCGAGACGCAAACGCGCATATCCAGATCGGGAAGGACGAGCGCGAGATTTTCCGCCGCGCCGCGCAGACGCACGGGGTGGCGCATCTCAAGCGCGCTGCCCAGATGCAGAAAATCGCAGCCCGTGCTTTTTTCAAGCTCGAGCACGCCCTCGGCGAGCGCGCGCACCTCATCCTCAAGCCCGGCGGCAAGCTCGTCCGGGTCAAAGCCGCCCTTGACCTCGGCAAGTGATGCGTTGATTTTAATATTGAATGTAAGACCCTCAAGCCCATCGCCGAACACAGGCTCGATATCGCAGTCGGCATTGTCGATCTGAAGCGCAGCGTTGCCGACGCTCACGGTCATGGGGCCTGCCTCGTTGAGGATAAGGCTCACGCCGCGCGCAAGCTCGGCCGGGATGCGGCCGCAGGCTTTGTTTTTATATATCGTTATCTAACAAAAAATCACGTATATT
>JAUNMD010000087.1 GCA_030531915.1 Pseudomonadota bacterium | reverse complement strand
TGCGGTTTCGTATTTTTGAATTTGTTGAAATGTTACCCCACAGATTTTGGCCAAATCTTTTTGCGACAGGCCCATCATTACACGGCGCAGTTGGACACGCTGGCCAATGTGCTCGTCTACGGATGTTGGGGAAAAAGGTCTTCCACTCATATTCTTTTCTCTCTGTGTATATGACATAGTTCCTAGGACAATTTATACAATTTTTATTCTTCTTTTGCAATCAAAAAACTGTTATTATATTTTTGCACTATCATATCAGTAAAGGGAATAGGAATTATGACACAACCAGTTGTTTTATGCATTATGGACGGGGTTGGAATAAATCCAGAAACCGAACATAACGCGGTCGCGTTGGCAAATATGCCGTACTTTAACAAATTATTGCAAACATACCCGCATTCACGTCTGGACGCCAGTGGCGCGGCGGTGGGGTTGCCGTACGGAACAATGGGTAATTCAGAGGTTGGACACATCACCATTGGTTCGGGACGCGTGGTAAATCAATTCTTGCGCCGGTTTCAGTTGGAAAAATGGGACAAGAATATTCCATTGGCGGAATTTATCGAATCTGTCCAGCGTGACGGCGGTATCGTTCATATGGCGGGATTGATGTCTGATGGGCGTGTGCATTCGGACATAAACGATATGTTGACGATTGCAACGCGCGTGCTGGATTCTGGGTTGCGCCTGTGTATTCATTTTATTGCCGATGGGCGTGATACCCCGCCTCAATCCGCCGGCGAATATATTCGATTGATCAAAGAACGCTTGGCCACATATCTGGAATCGGGTCAGGCATTTTGGGGAACGTTGTCTGGGCGTTACTATGCAATGGACAGAAACCAGAACTTGGACAGAACAGCCATGGCGTTTGATGCTATCGCCCGTGCGACCAGTCCATATGTGTCGCCGACGATTGATGCGGCGTTGGATTCTGCATATGCCCATGGCGAAACAGATGAATTTATTAAACCAACCGTCATTACAGGCGATGTGCCAATTACAGAAAATGATGGATTTTTATTTGGCAATTACCGCAGTGACCGCGCCCGCCAGATTGTGCGTGCGATGCTGACCACGGGTGCGCATATGCTGTGCTTTTCCCAATATGGCGAAGGGTTGGACGAATTGTGCCCTGCACTGTTACCAGATGTTGAAACCCATGACACGTTGGGCGACGTGTTGGCGGCCCACCATTTGCGCCAGTTGCGTATTGCGGAAACAGAAAAGTACAATCATGTGACCTATTTCTTTGATGCGGAACGCAATGTGGATTATGCCGGCGAAGAAAAGGTTCTGATTCCATCGCCAGACGTTGCAACATTTGATTTAGCCCCAGAGATGTCGGCGGTCAAAATTACAGATGCGCTGTTGGGCAAACTGGCAGATTTTGATGTGGTGATTTTGAACTATGCCAATGGTGATATGGTTGGTCATACTGGCAAAGAGCCCGCCGCCATCGCCGCGATGGAGGTCTTGGACGCACAGTTGGCGCGCCTGGTTCCCGCGGTATTGGCGTTGAATGGCACGGTTCTGATTACGGCCGATCATGGAAATGCGGAAAAAATGTGGGATTATGAAAACGGTATGCCGTGGACGGCACACACGACAAATCCCGTGAATTTCATATTGGTATCAAACACGCCGCACAGCGTGCATGATGGTGGTCTGTCGGATATTGCACCAACAATGTTGCAGTTGTTGGGGCTGGCCCAGCCCGCCGATATGTCAGGCAACAGTTTGATTGATAAATAAAAAAACAGGCGACAAATTATTTGTCGCCATTTTTATTATTACGTCGCATTGCGAAAAAATCCCGCAGCATTTGTGCCGATGCGTCGGCAAATTCAGACATTTGGGTAACGTCTGGTTTCCACAGATGGCGGTCGGTGTCATATACGCGTGCGCCGGACGTTATGCCCCCGCCCTTGGCATCTGGGGCGGCGAAATACACGTGACGAATGCGCGCCAGTGAAATTGCCGTTGCGCACATTGCGCATGGTTCAAGTGATACATAGATGTCGCACCCGTCCAAGAATTTTGTCCCCAGTTTTTTACAGGCGCGGTTTATTGCGACGATTTCGGCGTGCAGGGTTGGATTTTGTTTCAGTTGTACCTGATTTTCGCCACGTGCAATAATGCGGCCATCGCAAACAATTACCGCACCGATTGGAACATCGTCGTGCGATTTTGCGCGGATTGCTAAATTTATGGCTTGCTGCATTGGGTTCATGTGATACACTGTACAATATGGATTCGAAATTGCAAATCATTTCAGGAACGTTTCGCGGGCGTAAGTTGCGCCTGCCGGATGGGGCGCGCCCGACCCAGAACCGCGCGCGGATTGCGCTGTTCAATATGCTGGACGGGATTGTTGGCGCACGTGACGGCCTGAATGTATGGGATGCGTTCGCGGGCAGTGGTGAATTTGGAATTGAATTTTTGTCGCGTCGCCCAACGGCAAACGTTACATTTACCGACAATGCCGCGGCATCGATAAAGACGGTGCGTGCAAACGTCGCGCCCCTGAATGTTGGCGCGCGGGCGAATATATTGATGGCGGACGCAATGACACGAATTGACCAATTTGCGCCAAGTGCCGATTTAATATTTGTTGACCCACCGTATGATTTGGCGGAATTGGGCGCGCGATTTGTTCGTCGTGCGGGCGCGGTTGTGCGCGATGGCACGATTTTGGTATGGGAACAAGATGCCGATAAATTCATGTCACCAGACGGTGCGCAGTGGGAAATCCTGCGCGATAAAACGTATGGGCGGGCGCGTTTTTTGATTTTGCAGCGTCGTGCGCAATAAAAACCTTGATTTTTCAAAGATTTTAGTAAATAATATGCCCCGCACGGCACCCTTGGAGGTCGCGCACAGTTAAACCCATGCTATTAAAAGGATTATAAAATGGCAATTAAATTGAATGCAGATATTCGCAGCGTTGCTGGCAAGGGGGCCACACGCAGCATCCGCAAAAACAAGAAAATCCCCGCGGTTATCTATGGCGAAAAGAAAGCCCCAGTTGCAATCGAACTGGACGGTAATTCTTTCGAATTGCTGATTAAAAAGCCAGCTTTGCGGACTAAATTGTTTGAAATCGACACAGCAAACGGCAAAGAAGATGCCATGTTGGTTGATATTCAATATCACCCTGTGTCGGACGCGGTTATTCACGTTGATTTCAAACGTATCGATGTGAAAAATCCTGTCGACGTTATCGTTCCAGTGGAAGTTATCAATGTTGATACATCCAAGGGTATTAAACTGGGTGGTGTTTTGAACTTTGCAGTACGTAAGGTTGCATTGCGCGGTTTGGTACACGATATTCCTGAAAAAATCGTTATTGATTTGGCAAATGTCACAATCGGTGAAACAGTTCACGGTTCTGACTTGGTATTGCCAGCGGGTATCGAATTGGGCTTGCATCAGGCGGAATTGGCGTTTGCAACAATCGGTGGTAAAATGCCAGAAGAAGCCGAAGCACCAAAGGCAGCCGCTGCCGCTGCTGCACCTGCTGCCGCCGCTGCGCCAGCGAAAAAATAATTGCAAAATTATTTATGCAAAAAAACCGTCCGTTTGGGCGGTTTTTTTATTATTATTTTTTTTCCTGTGGTCTTGAAATGCGTTTTTATGTTC
>JAUNMD010000086.1 GCA_030531915.1 Pseudomonadota bacterium | reverse complement strand
TTTGCCGCGGCACTGCCACTGGCGATAAAGTTACCATCAATTTGTACCGAATTTTCAACAGTCAGGTTTTTAACCGCACTGCGCAAACTCAATTTACCGCCAGACACAATCATTTTGTCCAGAATTTGAATATTGCCAATCAGTGCGTTCATTTCAACCGAACCGCCCAATACGTTCAGATTCTTGGCCGAAATATTGTCACTGGCATTGCCCGAACCAATAACCGTCATCGCGCCGGCATTGTTAGTCAAATCGCCGCCAATCGTGATATTACGCGCCGTGATGTCCAAGACCCCTTGGTCACCCGCCGACGTACCGTTCACGACATTGCCATCAACCGTCAGCGCACCACTGGACGACGCAGATGCCGCCACACGTAAATCACCAGTGTTCGTAACGCTTGCCACCTTTACTGTATTACCGTCGATGCGCATTTTACTGCCATTTGTGTTGGAAACGTCGCCCCCAACAAACGCGCCACCCGCCGCAATCGTTGCATTTGCGTCCGCACCATCACCAGAAATCGCGCCAGTTGTTATGCCCAGACCACGAATTTCCAACGTGCCCGTATTGCGAATCGATGTTGATGTGAAATTACCCGCACTGTTCAATGTCAATCCGGCAATACCGCCTTGCGGTAAAATCGACGCATTAGAAATCGCACCAAACGACATGTCACCCAGCGTCGTTTCAATGGTCGCCATACCCTGTTTCAGCAAGATATCGCCCGTCATCTGCAAAGAACCGGTTTTCAACGTGAACTTACCGCTGTCGGTCATATTGCTCCAATCAATATTCTGGGCAATTTTGGTCAGGCCCGAAATATTCGCAACAAACACACCACTGTTGACGATGGACGCGTTCTGGCCGTTACCACCATTGATGGTCAAACTGTCACCATTGATGTTCATTGTCCCAGACGTATCTTCGTTTGTAATTGCGCCTGCAATCGTAATGTCCTTTGCCGACACAGTAACCGTACCTGCGGCCTTGTTTTCCAAACTGCCCGTGGTGTCGGTATTGGTCAACGTCAAATTGCCACCCGCCGTTATATTCAACGAACCCGCAGAATTTTGAATTGTGCCCGATGTAATATCGCCACCCGCTGTAATCTTGCCAGTGCTGTTTGCATTCTTGTATGTGAACTGTTTCATAGTAATAGAATCAGTTGCATCCAAATTGACGTCGGCATTTGCACCAGTGGCATTTACATCAATCGCACCGGTATTGATGGTATTTGCAATGATGCGCAAAGTGTCATTTGCATTTATCGCACCCGACGTAAATGAATTGATACCACCACCGGCAACACCACTGTTTGCCGCAACACTCAGCGCGCCCAGCGCATTTATTGTGCCGCCAATCGACACATCAATGCCTGCCGCCGTGCCGTTCTGAATCCCCAGCGTCATGCCGGATTTAATTTCCAGATTATTACCAATGATAACATCGCCATCGGACTGGATGGTGAAAGACCCCGTATCGCGCAAAATTGCCAAATCGCCGTTACCGCCCTGACCCGTGCCACCAACATAAACCGCGCCCGCGACATTCAAACCATTTGTCGTTGAACCATCGCCCAAGACCAAACTGGTGTCCGTTGCGTCAATCGTTTTACTGGCATCGGTTGTGCCGATATTCAGCCCACCCGAAAACGTGGCCGCGCCCGCGCCAAACGGCATCAAGCAACATACAACAGATACTAATTTTTTTGAAAACAGAGACATCTTTCTTTCCATTCCTTGCAATTTGTTATTCCATTATAAAAAAAATTTTGGTATAAGGGCAAGACAAATATTACACAAAGAAATGAAAAGAAAGGAGAAGCAAATATGTATGAAATAAAATCAGTTCATGCACGCCAAATTATGGACAGCCGTGGCAACCCAACCGTTGAATGCGACATCGTATTATCTGGGGGCGCACGTGGTCGCGCGGCCGTACCGTCGGGTGCATCAACTGGCAGTTTCGAGGCCTTGGAACTGCGCGATGGTGGCGACGCATATATGGGCAAAGGCGTCTCAACCGCTGTTCGCAATGTAAATGAAATCATCGCCCCTGCGATTATTGGCATGGCGGCAAATGACCAGACCGCATTGGACGAAAAAATGCTGGCACTGGACGGCACACAGAACAAGGACAAATTGGGCGCAAACGCGATTTTGGCCGTATCATTGGCGGCAGCGCACGCGGCGGCCAACCAATCGGGCATGCCATTATACAAGTATATCGCAGGCGTATACGGCAACGCGAACCCATGCGTATTGCCACGCCCAATGATGAACATTATCAACGGCGGCGCACACGCAGACAACGGTCTGGACGCCCAAGAATTTATGATTATTCCAAATGGCGCAAAATCAGAATCTGACGCAATCCGTATGGGTTCTGAAATATTCCACCATTTGAAAAAGATTCTGAAATCCGGCGGCAATTCAACCAACGTCGGCGACGAAGGTGGCTTTGCACCAAACTTTCATTCTTGCGCACAGGCGTTGGACACAATCATTGCCGCAATTCGCGACGCGGGTTACACCCCAGGGGATCAGGTTTCAATCGGTCTGGACGTGGCATCATCTGAATTTTATGCCGACGGCGTGTATAATTTCGAAGGCAAAAAGTTGTCATCTGACCAGATGATTGAATTTTATGAACAGTTGATTGCGACATACCCAATTATCTCTATCGAAGACGCATTGGCCGAAGAAGATTGGGCGGGCTGGCGCAAACTGACCGAAACAATCGGCAAAAAGTGCCAGTTGGTTGGCGACGACCTGTTTGTGACAAATCCTGCGCGTCTGCGCCGCGGAATTGACGCCGGCGTTGCGAACGCAATTCTGATTAAAGTGAACCAAATCGGCACATTGACCGAAACATTGCGCGCCATCAAAATGGCCCAAGACGCAAATTATGGCGTAATCATTTCGCACCGCAGTGGCGAAACCGAAGACACCACAATCGCAGATTTGGCCGTTGCGACAAACGCGGGCCAAATCAAGACCGGTTCTATGTCACGCACCGACCGTATGGCAAAATACAACCAGTTGTTGCGTATCGAAGAAGAACTGGACAAATCAGCAAAGTATGGTATATAATTCACCAGAAATGTAACAAACGGGGGGGCAAAATCGTGCGCCCCCCCCTTTTTCTGAGGCCCAATGATAACGACGCACCAAATTTTTATTGTCGCAAAATACGCAATCGCAGTATTGCTGGCCATTGGCATATTCTTGGCCCCCGCATGGATCGCACGACAAACGGCACGCGGCAAGCAAGATATGATTCTGGTTCGCTTGGGCAGTTGGGTATTCAGTTGGACTGGCATCGGATGGCTGTGGGCATTATTCTGGGCCAGCAAAAAATAATTTTTTCATAATCTATAACCGTGTCGCCTGCGGACTAGAAATTCTGTCATTGCGAGTGTAACGAAGCAATCCAGTTGATAATGTTGCGCAGCACATATTTGTCATTCCTGCGCAGGCAGGAATAGGGTCTTTGAAATTACCGGTATTCGTTTGTGTACAATCTACGAAAAAATATAAAAACCGCAACGTTTTGTATTTGGCTCACTGCGTTCGCACTGTTTACCCCCTATTCCTGCCTTTGCCCACCCACAAAATCTTGCGATTTTGCGGGGCCCGGAGCAGGAATG
>JAUNMD010000005.1:14987-24217 GCA_030531915.1 Pseudomonadota bacterium | reverse complement strand
CGTTTTTCGGTGGCGGAACGCTGCCGGTGGCGCGTGCAGCGGCATACGCCGCATTTTGCGCGCGATAATTTCCAATGCTTTTTGGCGCAGTGCCCAGATAAATTACCAGTTCGGTCAGGGCCAAGTCCCCCTCTGGACTGCCCATGCGTTCATACAGTTGCCATGCAGACAATGCCATTTGCATTGCGTTTGGATCGGCCAGACCCACATCTTCCATTGCAAACCGTGCCAAGCGGCGGAACAGGTACATCGGATCTTGGCCTGATGTCATCATGCGCGCCGTCCAATACAGGGCGGCATCGGTGTCTGATGCGCGCAATGATTTATGTACAGCCGAAATCAGATTGTAATGTTCGTCGCCCGATTTGTCGGACAGGGGCGCGCGCTTTTGTATCACGGAATCCAACGCATCGGGGTTCAGTTCCGTTTTGAAATTTGCGTTTATCAGGTATTCGATTGTGTTCAGCAAAAATCGTGCATCACCGTCAGAAATATCGGCCAGATGATTACGGGCATCTTCGTTTAATGGCAATTTTTTTTCTGTAAATTTTTCTGCACGATTTATCAATTCCATCAAATCGTCGTGCGATAACCCCGACAATACCCCGACGTGGCAACGCGACAGTAACGCGTTGTTCAAATTAAAACTGGGGTTTTCGGTGGTTGCGCCCATGAATACGACTGTGCCATCTTCTAGGTAAGGCAACAGGGTATCTTGCTGGGTTTTATTAAACCGGTGAATTTCGTCGATAAACAGTAATGTGTTGCGGCCCAAATTGCGATTTAGTTTTGCGGTTTCCATCGCCTTTTTTATATCGGCGGTGCCGGAAAATACCGCGGACATTGGCACAAAATCCATATCCACAGAATTTGCCAATGCACGTGCAATCGTCGTCTTGCCACACCCCGGCGGCCCCCACAAAATCAGGTTGGACAATTTGTGATTATCAACCATGCGACGCACCAGTCCGTTTTCCCCCAACAGTTGGGTTTGACCGATAACTTCATCAATCGTGCGTGGTCGCATTAAATCGGCAAGAGGTCTGGTTTCGTCGGGCATAATTATGTTTTACTTTGATTTTATTTACTGTTTATTTTGTGGTATAATGATTGTATTAGAAAAAAGAGGGTTTATCAATTGGTAAATGATGATAAAAATTCCGAATTTACATTGGCGGTTGCCAATCTGGCGGCGGCGGCAATGGCGGCAAATCCGGAACTGACCATGGCGGCGGCGGTGGCATCGGCGCGTGAAACATTGCGTGGGGCATCGGTGTCCCCGCGTCAGATTGCGGATTCTGTGCGCCCAGATAAAATTCAATGTCTGGAAGATGGCACGTGGCACGTTATGTTGCGTCGTTATATTCGCCGTAAATTTAACCTGACGCCGGACGCGTATCGTGCAAAGTGGGGATTGCCGGCGGACTATCCATTTGTTGCGCCGAACTATGCATCGCGTCGGTCAAAGATTGCCAAGAAAACAGGTCTGGGAAAATCAAAACAGGAAAAATAATATGTCGGAAAAATTCAGAAAAATCGTGCATAGTCCCGAAGAGGCCGCGGCCAAGTTGCGCAAGAAAATTGGTGCAACGCGTCCGGTGGAATATGTGCGTGCGCGCGCCACGGGCGACAAATTAAATGCCGGTGCGGTTGCGGGTATTGCGGCGTTGGGTACGGCCAAGTGGTCGGCGTGGTTGGCGGCGGGCGGTACGCAATTTATGCTGTGGCTGGCACGTGTGGCGGTATTGGATAACGCCATTTTGCGTCATATGGAAAAATCGGGCGCAGCCAAAGATGTTAAACTGAACAAAGATGGCACAGAAAATAAACTGTCCAAGTTCAGAAAAAAGAATCCGAATTTAGTTGCACATTTGAAATGGTATTTTGCGCTGTCGCTGTTGGCGGGGGCGGGCGCGGCCACGATGAAATATGGGCCGGACATTGTGCAAACCGTGCAAGAACGCCGCGCCGAACGCGAAGTAGAAGAGGCGCGCCGTGGGACATATGCCGCATATCTGGACAAAATGCAGAGTATAACGCCATTCTTGATTGCAGACCTGATTGCCAAAGAAGGGATTCATGTTGACGGCAATGGTATGCATGTGCCGTACAAAGATTCGCGTGGGGTTTGGACGATTGGCTTTGGTTCAACAATGTTGAAAGATAAAACGCCCGTGACGGCGAACACAAAACCAATTACAAATGACGAGGCATATGAACTGGCGCGTTGGCATTTGGAAGCGGGCGAAACGTATTTTATCATGTACTGTTATGATACGGCTGTGCCAGATGTTGATATTTCGACGACCGAACGTGCGCTGGGGACTGGGTCGATTGTGTATAATTCGTATTCTAAATTGATTGAAAATCCAAAGGCCAGAAATACCCGTGAACGTTTTGCGGCGTTGCGTGCGGATTTTGATGAATTTGGTTATGCGACCCCAGACAGTTTGATTTTGCAACGCTTTGCCCAATACCCCATTTTAGAAAAAGACGAAACATCGTTTGGCCAGCAATGGTTGCACGGTGGCACGACGGACGTGTTGGGTGATAAACTGGGCGGTTTCTTGGCCGGTGGTCGCGGTGTGCAATGGCGACGCTGGTTGGAGGCAGGGCTGTTCACCGGTGACATTACACCAAATATGTTGCTGGATTGTCCGGTAAACGGCATGTATGAGTTTTACAGATGCATGGACGAAGACAAAGAAGCGTTCTTTATCGGTAATAATTCAGAAAATCGTCGCGTCAATCGTGATACGTATGCCAAGTTTTATAAATGGCTGGAAAATCCAGTGAATAAAAATGGGTTGTCGTTGGCGCGGTGGAAAAAGATTAGTGATTATCTGCCACCGGATATTGTGGAACTGTGTCGCGGGGGTAAATGCGAATTGGGTAATCGTGAAATTGCCCAACATGTTCCGACGCTGGATACAGAAATCGGCAATACGGACAATATTGCGGTCAAGACGTATGTTCTGGAATATGATGAATTGTATGCTGATGCGATTGATTCATACAAGGCAGGGGACTTTGTCACCGCGGCGGCAAAATACAGAAATATGTTGTCGCTGTACCCGAACAATGCGTTGTTGCACAATGACTTGGCGGCGACGTACAATAAATTGGGTATGTATGATGATGCCATCGCACAGGTGCGTGAAATTGTCCACCGCATTGGGGACAAGGGGCAATATGCGGCGGCGTACTATAATGCCGGATTTGCATATGAACAACAGGGCAACCTGCAAAAGGCATTGGCGAACTATAAATTGGCATTGGCAAATGGCAATCGCCGTGTGCAACGTGACATAACGCGTGTGCGTGAAAATATGAACAAGGTTTCATCACAGGGCAAGCGTATGGCATTCAGTGGTGCGCGTGCAAAGCTGCAAAATAAATCGCGTGGCGATTTGCTGGTTTACGGAATTGAACACAAAGGTAATATGGCATGAAGGTCTGGGTAAATTACAACGATAATCGTTGGAAAAAATATAAAATTGATTTTGAAAAAATCGTGTGCATGGCGGCGGGCCCTGCATACAAGGATTCAGAGGTTTCAATTACATTGACCAATGATGAAGAAATTCATGCATTGAATCGTCAGTATCGTGGCATTGACAAGCCGACAAATGTTTTGTCGTTTGAACTGGGTGATCCGGTATTGTTGGGTGACATATATATATCATTGGACACCGTTGCGCGTCAGGCGGCTGACGCAAAAATATCTGTGGCGGAACATACCGCGCATATGGCGGTGCACGGCACATTGCACCTGATGGGCTATGACCATATTACGGACGCGCAGGCCGCGGTTATGGAACCATTGGAAATCAAGATTATGAAAAAACTGGGGTATAAAAATCCGTATGCTGACGATGCCGCACCGGCGTGCGACAGTGAAAAGTGCTGCGTCGGCAGTCGGCTGATTTCATTTTTGGAAAAATTCAAGATTCGTAAAAATGGTGTGATGCAATATATCGCAATGGCTGTATTGGGGTTGGCGACATCATTTGGTTTTGCACCGTTTAACATGTGGTGGTTGGCCGCCATTTCCATTGGCGCGGCATATTATTTGATGGTGCGTGCGGCGGGCATCCGCGACGGGGTGGGGCGTCTGTGGTTGCGCGCGATACCGTTCGGCGCGGCATACAGCGTGGCAATGTTTTGGTGGACGTTGCATTCAATATATGTTGTGCCGGAATTGGCGGCACAATTTGCAATATGGACATTGCCTGCGTTGTTGGGGTTGGCGTTGTTTGGGGCGGTTGTATTTGTGTGGCCGTTTGTGCTGGCAATCCGCACGCGCGTCACGCCCGCCGCACGTCCGTTTGTTTTTGCTGGATTTTGGACACTTGTTTTGTGGTTGCGTGAATGGGTATGTACCGGTTTTCCATGGAATCCGATTGCAAACATCACATTGCCGATGCCGATTGTTGCAAATTCTATGGCATTGTGGGGGGCACTGGGGCTGACATTTGTTGTGACGGGTGCGGTTGCCGGTGGGGTTGAATTTTTGCGTAACCGCAAAGTATTTTTGCCGATGATTATTTTTATAATTCTGGCTGTATGTGGCGGTGCGTACGGTGCACGCAATATTGCGTTGTCAAATGCGGGGGCGGAAAGTGGTGCGGTAATGGTTCGTATTGTTCAGCCCGCACGGTCACAATCGGACAAAATTTCGTATTCATCGCGCAATGACAGAATTGCCCGCGCGGTTGAAAATGTGCGTGGATTGGTTGCGCTGTCGAATGCGGAAACCGCACCAGATTTAATTGTATTTCCGGAAACAACGTATCCGTTTGCGATTGTGCCAAACGATACATTGGAAATGGCGGCGCAATTATCGCGACCGGTTACTATTGGCGCAACATATGTTGATGCGTCGGGTGTGTTTAATTCAATGGTTGTTGCAGCGGCGGACGGCGTGGTGCGTGATGTGTATAATAAATCGCACCTTGTCCCATTTGGGGAATACAGCCCGTTTGGTATCATGCCGTCGCCGGCAAATTTGACGGCGGGGGCGGGAAAAACCACAATCACGGTAAATACCGCGCATGGTGATTTTACATTTGCACCGGCGATTTGTTATGAAATTGTTTTCTCAGATGCGCTGATACCGCGTGGGGTAACGCCGAACGCAATTATCAATATTACAAATGATACTTGGTTTGGGGCAACACCTGGGACATATCAGCATTTGGACATGGTGCGCCGCTATGCAATCGAAAGTGGATTGCCGGTTATTCGTGCAAACTATTCTGGAATCAGTGCGTTTGTTGGTGCAAATGGTGAAATCGTTTCATCGTTGGACATTGGGGTTGCCGGTACGGTTGATGGATTTGTATGGGGCGCGCATATGACGCCGTATCGTGCGATTGGCCGCAATGGTTGGCTGATAATCATATTGGCGTTTGCGGGGTTGGCGTCCATACTGTTTAACAAAAAATACCGGTAAAGACCGGTATTTTTTATTTATGGTTTTTCAAAATCCAAACGCGAATTGCAGATGACAGATTTCGCGCACCACGCGCGCGGTCAATCTGGTTTATGATTCCGCTGGGGGTTGTGCCGCGCGCAGCGGCAATTTTATGCAGGGCGTCGACAAATTCTTCTTCCAGTGAAATACTGGTGTGATGACCCGATAAAGATACAGATATTTTTTTCATGTCTTAAATTTTCCCCGCGATTAAACAGTCCTGCATTGCGCGCACGCCATCGTCGTATTTGCGCAGAACCGATAAATTCAAATTGTCCAACATAACGCATGTGCCAAAACTGTCAAACGCGAACCAGAACAAATCATTGCGGCCGAATACCGTTAAACCACGCAGACGTGGATTGCCAGCCAATTCGCGATTGATGTTCACAATATCTGGGATTGGGTAACGCGCGCCACGTGAAACCTCGGTCGGGCCAAAAATATAACCTGAACCCAAATTTATCGCACCAGACGCGGTGTATAAATCAATCATAAATTTTGGCAACATTGCCGCGCGCATATTCTGTAATGCCATATTGGTCAGCATCAACGCATTGTGCGGGGCAGGTGCGCTAACGTTCGCACCACGTGATTTCATTGCTGATAAAAATTCATCAATGGTTTGTGCCATCGTTTACTCCATACCACGGGATTGCGCCATTGCCGCGGCCAGTTGTGTCAACCTATCTTCGGTTGCATTGCCACCATCGCCGCCGCCACCCATATGTGCGGGAACAAAAACTTTCTTTGATGGATTTGGCAACCAAATCATTTCATTTCCGGATTGTTCAATAATAAACCTGTCCATGTTGTGGGCAAATGGAAACGTTGCACACAAAAACATATTGTCGGGCGAAATTGCGCCACCCCACATCATCGGTATACGAAATCGCACAGACAGGTTTTCTGGCATGCGCGATCCCATAATCAGACCCATAAATTCGTTCTGGGTTAAATTCATAAATGCCAGCGTATCAACCGAATCGGTCAGTGATTCCATAAATGCATGCACCGCGGATTTGTATCGCGCGAACCAGTCCGCATCAACATGCGCCGCAACCGGACGGTGACATACCAATGGAATGTCGTCCAGATTTAATTCGCGTGCGCGCCGTTGCGCTGTATCTTGTGACCACTGCATTAAATTTTGCCTATGTAATCTATAACGGTGTCGATGTATTCAGAATATGCATTAAAGTTTTCTGCATCGTCGATGTTTGTTGGGGCGGTATTCTGGCGCACAGCGACATATTGGCGCAATTCGTCGATAGAGTGGAATACCAAAATATCGGCGTGTTCAGATGTTGCGTCGTCTCGCGCGTCCAGCACGAATCCCGTTACATTTATCACAATATCTTCCAGTGTGTCAGCAAAGATAGATGTCATTTTATCAATCGCCGCCCGCATGTCAGATACCCGTGCACCATTCGCGCCCAGCCATAATGCCTCGTTCGTGCCGATTGCCAACAGCGGCGTTTTTATACCACCGATGCGTGCGGGCTTTTTAACGGTATAGCCGGCATCTATAAACACCTGTTGAATATCGGCGTTTGTCGCCGCGACCGCGACGGGGGTGTCGGGTTGTACGCCGTTTGGTGCGGTCATTTGTGGTGTCTGCGTCGCGAATGAAATTGTGTTCAGGCGCGCGGGGCGCATATCGGCCGTTGGGCCGTTTTGTACCGGTGCGGTTGGCGTTGGCGATTGCGCGACTACGGTGGACAAAACCGGTTGATTCTGTGGAACTACATTTTGTTGTGGCGCGCTGCTGTCACGATTTTTTGATATGCGCATAATAGGCAGGCGGATTTTACGCAGGCGTGGTCGCATAATTAAATACAGCCCCACAACCATTATAAAAACAATAACGACAAACGAAATGTAAAACAGTGGTTTGACGGGTGTTTGTATCGCCTGAATATACGCCAGATATTGCCAGTGGGCGGATGACAATATGTTAAATCCAAACATCGTATTAAACCAAAAGCAAGCCCCCAGCGTCATCGCCAGCAGCCATAACAACCCAAGCAACATATTATCAATTCTGCGTTTCATTTGGCTTTTATTATAGCATATTTGTGATAAAGTAAAAAGCGTAATGATTGATACAGACGATATTCTTGAACACATTGGTGCGGCGGCGGGCATTTGGTGCGCGGCCGATACCGATACGCCTGATTTGGCGGCGGCGGCCGATTTGGTTGTGGCGCGTGGATTGCGTGATATTTCGGTCGCGCCCGCGGCGGTGCCGATTGTATGGCCGTGGTTGGAACATACAAATGTTCAAATCGCCGCGCGGTTTTACCTGTCACCCGCGTCGCGCGTTGCCACATTTGATGATGTGTCAGATATTGCCGCCCGAATAAATTCTGCGTTCAAACAGGGGGCGTCGGCGGCCCAGGTGTTTATGCGATTGGCCGACGTTGTGTCATTTGTACAGAATATGTCGCCGATTCGTTCAGACCTGTTTTTTAACAAGGATTTGGTTATCGGATTAAATATCGGTGAAATCAACCCATCTGATTGGGCAGAATTGATTGAAAACCTGAATCAAATCGGTGCGTCTTTGTTGTTGGTGTTGCCACAGGATCGTGGATTAAAGTCCGATTTTGTTGGGCGTGTGTATGGCCTGTTGGATGGGCCGGTTGAACGGTTTAATGGTGCGTTGCATTGGTGTCTGGGGGCGGGGCAGGCCCGCGCAGAACAGGTGGTGCGTTTGGCCACCGCGATGCAGCCCCAGATTATATCACGCCTGAAATTCTGGGTTATGTGAACCCGTGGTCAGTACCAGATATTTTGGTGCGGTCGTTTCCGCCATATTTTTATGTTGATATCGTGTCACAATCGTTTCAATGTCGGGCGTATGCATACACAGGCCAGATTCGCGTGCGCGTTCGGTTATCCAATCAAAATATTCCCAATGATCCGTGCCGATAATAATTTCGCCGTCGTCGCACAGGTGCGTCGCCAGCATTTTTATAAATTCTGTTTGTAACAGGCGGCGTTTTTCATGCTTTGCCTTGGGCCACGGGTCGGGGTGCAGAATCCAAATCTGGTTAAATTTCATATTGCCCGCGCGCAGGAAATCGCGCACATCGTCGGGGTAAATGCGAATATTTTTGTATTCTGGCAAAACTTCATTTGTTTTTTCATCGGTCATTGCACCCAACAGGGCCGCAACACCGTTCATAAATGGTTCTGCGCCAATAATAAGTGCGTCGGGGTTATGAATTGCCAAATCGCGCACGTGTTCACCCGCGCCAAATCCGATTTCCAGAATATTAAATTTACCGGCCTTTTCGTCGTTTTTTGCAAAAATTGCCGGCAACACATTGTCCAGCAAGTATTGCTTGCGTGCGGACAGTTTTTTGCCGTGCCGGCGGCCAAAAGTTCTTATTTCTTGTTTTTCCATATATTTAGTATAGAATCCGATATGTTATAAAACAAGGTAAATATAATGGCAGAGTTTCCACGGATTATACCCGCGCCTGATTTTCAGTTGGAAAAAATTGCGCCAACGTTTGAAAACGCGCGCATTGTTTTTGAACTGATTGACGGGCAACGCGAATATTTGGCCCAGTGGCTGGATTGGGTGGATGCCACCATCAGCCCCGAGACCGCATACCCATTTATGCAACGCACGTCAAACACAGATAATGGTAATTATTATATTGTGCAATCAGGACATGTGATTGGTTCGATTGGTGTTGATTACAGCGAAAAGCGCAAAAGTGGCGAAATAGGGTACTGGTTG
>JAUNMD010000005.1:10642-14977 GCA_030531915.1 Pseudomonadota bacterium | reverse complement strand
TGACGCAAATGGCCGCGGGATTATGACGCGCGCGGTTGGCGTGATGGAACGCTTTTGCTTTGACGCGTTGCGCGTAAATCGTTTGGAAATCTTGGTCGATGTGGACAATAATAAGTCACAGGCGGTGGCCCAGCGCGCGGGGTACATGCGCGAAGGGGTTCTGCGTCAATCAATGTTGTTGCACGGCGTGCCACGTGATATGATTATGTTTTCAAAAATAAAATCAGAATTTGGAAAAGGAAAATAAAAATGCGTAATGGATTGTCGGCTGATTTAATTGCCCGCGTATTGGGCGCGGCACCGAAATATACACTGGATGAACTGGAAAAAAAGTTCCCGCCACGTGCGTTGCCAGATGGGGCGTTTGTAACACGTTTTGCACCCAGCCCGACGGGCTTTATGCATTTGGGCGGTCTGTATGGTGCGCTGGTTGATTGCAAGTTGGCGCGTGATACGGGTGGTGTGTTTATGTTGCGTATCGAAGATACGGATACCAAGCGCGAGGTTGCGTCCGCCGTTGATATCATTGTTGATTCAATGCATCGGTTCGGTTTGGAATATAATGATGTGCCGGAATATGGCCCGTACTATCAATCACAACGTCGCGATATTTATCACAGCGTGGCGGCGGATTTGTTGGCGCGTGGGTTGGCATATCCGTGCTTTTTGACCGCCGACGATATGGAACAAATCCGCGCCAATCAAAAGGCGGCCGGATTTGCAACGGGTATCTATGGCGAATTTGCGCGTGATCGTGATTTGACAGATGATGAAATTATGGCGCATTTGGACAATGGCGAAGTGCCAACAATTCGTCTGTATTCGGTTGGTGATCCGTCAAAGCGTATTTTCTGCAAGGACGCGGTACGTGGTTCGATTGGATTCCCAGAAAATAACGAAGATATTGTTTTGATTAAATCAAACGACAGATTGCCAACGTATCATTTCGCGCATTTGGTTGATGACCACTTTATGCGCACAACACATGTTGTTCGTGGCGAAGAATGGTTGCCGTCGTTCCCGCTGCATGCACAGTTGTTCCGCATGATGGGTTGGACACCACCGATGTATATTCATACATCAACGATTGACAAGATTGACGCGGAAACCGGCAAACAGCGCAAGTTGTCCAAACGCAAAGACCCAGAGGCAAATGTTGCGTTCTTCTTGGCCGATGGTTGGCCAACGGCGGCGGTGTTGGAATATCTGGGCAATATCGCGGCATCTGGTTATGAAGAGGCAAAATCCAAAGGGCAGGTTTCGTCCATATGGCAATACCCACTGCGCGTGAAAAAGATTCCTATTTCAGGTGCGTTGTTTGATATGAAAAAATTGGAATGGTGGGCGCGTGAATATATTGCGACATTGTCTGTGCCTGATTTGGTGCGTTGTGTTACAGATTGGGCGAATGAATACGGCAATGATGTGCAAAAGATGCAGGTTCAAAATCCGCAGTATCTGGCGGCGATGTTGGGAATTGAACGCGATAATCCAAAGCGTATTCGCAAGGACTTTATCACGTGGGCGCAGACCTTGGGCGAGGTTGCGTATTTCTGGGACACGTTGTATACCAAAAATACAGAATTTGAATTTAACCGTGATGTCTTGGCGGAATTTTTGAAGACGTATGATGCGTCAGATGACAAGGACACATGGTGGAACAAGATTGTCGCGATTGCAACGGCGGCTGGGGTTAAAAATGGCGAAGTTGCAATGAATTTGCGCGTGGCGGTAACAGGACGCACAAATACGCCCGACCTGTATTCTGTGATGCAGGTAATGGGTGGCGATATGGTTGAACGCAGAGTAAAGGAGATTATAAATGGTTAAAACAAAAAAGCATTCGCGGGCCGAGGTTAAACAAGTAAAACGCGATGAACGTGGTGGACATTTGTTGCGCATATTGCGCGCAACGGGATTGTTCCGTTGGGAACGCCCCAGCACAAAATGCGAAGAGGCATTAAATATTTTAACGCACGGGATTGGTATTGGATTGGCGATTGCAGGGCTGACACTGTTGGTTGTATATGCGGCGTTGGCGGGTAATGCGTGGGCAATCGTATCGTGTGCAATTTTTGGTTTGACTATGTTCACGTTGTATTTCGGTTCAACAATGTGTCATGCGACCATTGGTAAAAAGGGCGAATGTTTCTTTGAAGTATGGGACAGCGTTGCCATCTATGCGTTGATTGCCGGCACATACACGCCGTTTATGCTGGTGAATTTGCGTGGGCCGATTGGTTGGACTGTGTTCGGTATTTTGTGGGCGATTGTGTTCTTTGGCGCATTTATGAAAATCCGCAATCCAAAGCAGCAGCCAAAATGGATGGTGTTGTTGTATCTGGTTATGGGGTGGACATTGCTGTTTATTTTGCCGGCAATGATTCGTAATATTCCCGCGCGCGGAATGTGGTTTATCTTGGCGGGTGGACTGTCATATTCTGTTGGTGTGATATTCTATCTGTGGCGCAGATTAAAATTCTCGCACGCAATATGGCACTTGTTCGTAATCGGGGGCAGTGTGTGTTTCTTTTTCGCGGTGCTGTTTGGGTGCATTATCGACTACTAATAAAAAATGCCGGTTCGCCGGCATTTTTTATTGATTTTTGTATGATAACGTCATAGAATACGTGGGACATGAAAGAATTTATGATCATTTTGACATTCACAACCACTACAACAACCCCCGCGGGGGTGTAATTTCTATTTGCGGTTTTGACCGCGCAATGCAATAATCAAACAAAACAAAAACAACAAAAACCAAAGTAAGAAAGGTTTATAATTATGTCATATCCAATCGAAACGATTCGTCATTCGCTGGCGCATGCTATGGCGGCGGCGGTTCAGAAACTGTATCCAGATGTAAAATTCGCAGGTGGGCCGGCCATTGAAAACGGTTTTTACTATGACTTTGATACAGAACACAGATTTTCCGAAGAAGATTTCGAGAAAATCGAACATGAAATGCACGCGTTGATTAAATCAAACGGCCGCTTTGAACAGCGTAATGTCAGCTTGGACGAAGCAAAACAGTTGTTTGCCAACCAGCCATATAAAATGGAATGGTTGAATGAATACGATGCCGCAGGCGAGGCATTATCGGTTTACACTTTCCGTGATTTTACCGACCTGTGCCGTGGGCCACACGTTGAATCATCAAAAGATTTGCCACGTGATGCGTTCAAGATTCGCAATGTTGCCGGTGCATACTGGAAAGGGGACGCGAAAAACAAAATGTTGCAGCGTATCTATGTTGATGCATTCGCAACAAAAGAAGAATTGGAACAACATTTGAAGAATGTGGCCGAGGCCGCTGCGCGCGACAACCGTAAATTGGGCAAAGATATGGATTTGTTCCACTTTGAACCAGATTATGCCCCAGGGGCTGTGTTCTGGCACGACAAGGGGTACAAGATTTATCGTCGCCTGATTGAATACATTCGTGGTCGTCAGGAACGCGCAGGGTACTTGGAAATTTCCACACCGTCTGTTATGGACAGATCATTGTGGGAACGCAGTGGCCACTGGGCAAAATATGGTGAACATAACTATTCTGGCAAAACCCAAGATGGCAAAACATTCTGTGTAAAGCCGATGTCATGCCCGGGCGGTATGTTGGTGTTTGGTCAGGGTATTAAATCATACAAAGATTTGCCAATGTATCTGGCCGAATTTGGCAAGGTAAATCGTTACGAGGCCGCAGGTGGTTTGTCTGGTCTGATGCGCGTACGTGAATTTACACAAGACGATGCACATATTTTCTGCACCGAAGAACAGTTGGAAACCGAAGTCGTAAAAATCTTGCGCTTTATCAAAGATATTTATGGCAAGTTTGGTTTTGACAAGATTTCAATGAAATTGGCAACACGTAAAGATTCCGAATTTCGTATTGGTTCAGACGAAATTTGGGACAAGGCCGAAGGTGCGCTGAAACGTGCGTTGGACGACAATGGTATTGAATACGAAATTGCCGAAGGCGACGCCGCGTTCTATGGCCCGAAAATTGATAACTATCTGAAAGATTCCATGGGCAGAATTTGGCAGTGTGGTACGGTTCAGTTGGATATGAATTTGCCAGAACGCTTTGATTTGTCATATGTTGGCGAAGATGGCGAAAAGCATCGTCCAATTATGTTGCACCGTGCAATGTTGGGTTCGATTGAACGCTTTATGGGAATCTTGCTGGAATCAACCGGTGGTAATTTGCCATTGTGGTTGTCCCCAGAACCAGTTGTTGTTGCACCAATTTCAGGCAAGGTGTCTGAATACGCAACAATGGTTGCCGACGAATTGCGCAATGCGGGCGTGTGGGCACGTGCCGATTTGCGTGATGAA
>JAUNMD010000005.1:0-10625 GCA_030531915.1 Pseudomonadota bacterium | reverse complement strand
CAACTACAAGATTCGTGAATTGTCGTTGGCGAAAACACCGATTATCGCGGTTGTTGGCGAAAAAGAAGCCGCGGACAAGACCGTAACGTTGCGTCGTTTGGGTGTGGACAAACAGGAAACAATGCCGTTGTCTGAATTTATCGCCCAGATGGTTGATGCGGTAAAGATGCCACGATAAAATGAAAACAAACATATGGCGCGCTGTTCTATGCGCGCCATACTTGTGCAAGAAAGAAAAGGGCAGGAAATGAAAAAAGTACTTTTATTATTGGCGATTGCGGCGATGCCAGCAATGCTGACGGCGTGCGCGCGCACATGTGAAACAGAACCGATTGTAGAGGAAAATCATAAACTGATTGTGCCGCCACATTTTGGTCAAATGCCTAAATAATTTCGTCATATATTCTTTGTGAATTGGCTTTTTTATGATATAATTACCACAAAGAACTATGGGGGGATTTCCTGATGAACGAAGATAACAACAATTTGGATTTATTGGATTTAGACGATGCAAATGATGTGGACGCATTGCCTGATGCGACACCGTTTGCCACACCACGCCCGAAAAAGCCATGGTTGCTGATGGCGGTGGGTGTTATCGTGATTATTTTGGCGACATATATTATTGTTCGCACGGTTGGTGGAAATTCTTCGTCATCGATAGAGGTTGACTTGGATGCCCCAGCGGTAATTGTTGATGATGGTTCGCTGAATGTACCAGCGCGTCCGGAAAATGCACCGGCGATGCCAGTGGCGGCGCAGCCGACACCTGTGCCCGCGCCAGCACCAGCCGCGGCACCGGTAAATCCCGTGCCAGCACCACAGCCGGTTGCAGCCCCAGTTCAGGAAACAGTTGGAACACCGATTCGCGTTGTCGAAGACAGAAAGACCGTGACATTTAACCCAGACAAGCCAGTTGCAGCGAAACCAGTGGCAAAGCCAAAGACGGCAACAAAGCCAGCGGCAAAGGCGGCACCGAAAAAGGTTGTTAAACAACAGGTTGCCCCAGCACACGGCGGTTGGTATGTCCAGTTTGGTTCGTACAGCACCCGTGCATTGGCCGAGGCCGCACAGCGCAAGATTCAGGCCGGCCACCAGAGTTTGTTTGCCGGTAAACAATTCGTAATCTTGGCGGCGCAGTTGCCAAATGGTAAAACAACATACAGATTGCGCGTTGCGTTTGCAACGTCTGCGGACGCGAATGGATTCTGCCGTAATGCAAAATCCGACGGTCTGGATTGCTATGTTGCAAAATAATAAGGTAAGGGGAATAAGATGTTTGGACGTTTTGGCTGGGCTGAAATTTTACTGATTGTCGTGCTGGTTATGATTTTATTCGGCAGTGCGAAAATCCCATCGATTATGAAAAATCTGGCCGATGGTATAAATGTGTTCAAGAAAGAAATGAAGACCACGCCAGCCGATAAAGCACCGGTTGCAAAACCCGCTGTGAAAAAGCCGGCGGCTAAAAAAGCAGTCGCGCCAAAGAAGGCGGTTGCCGCGAAAAAGCCGGTTAAAAAGGTGGCCAAAAAGGTTACAAAATAATTAAAAGCGCGCGAAATTTTTCGCGCGTCTTTTTATGCAAATAAAAACGCGGACAATTTGCCCGCGTTTATTTTTCTGCTTATTTTTACTGTCTGCGCTGTTCGTATTCTTCTTGTTCTTCGACCGTCATAGTTGCCAATGGGCGCGCCATCATACGGTTCAGACCAATTTCATCGCCAGACACAACACTGTACCCATATGTGCCGTTTTCAATGCGATCCAACGCGGCATCAATTTTACGCAACAGGTTGTTATCGCGTTCAGACATACGCAGATTCATTGTGATATCTTGTTCATATGTTGCATTATCCGAATCGTCACCGACGCCCGCGGCCTCGGTCTTTTCGGCCAAACGCACGGCACTCAGAACCGAATCGCTGTCGTGCATCAGTTCTTCTTTTTGTGCCATCAACATTTGATAGAAATACGCCAACTGTTGTTCGCACATATATGGTTCGGACTTCTTCGGTGTGTACTTTGGTGGTAATTCCAATGTCTTGTAATTCTTCTTGGACGCCATTTTTTAACCCTTTAATTCATTTATCCACTGTGTCAATGTATCAGCGTCCATCAGACCAGTGCGTGCCTCTATCAATTCACCGCCCTTGAATGCCAGAACGCTGGGAATGCTGCGAATGCCATATTTCGCAGGTGTGCGTCGATTTGTTTCGTCAATTTCGAATTTTACGAATTTGACGTCAGGAATCTCGTCAGAAACTGTTTCAAAAATTGGGCCAAACATACGGCATGGGCCACACCAAGATGCCCAGAAATCAACCAGTGTGATACCGCCACCCAACATTGAATCAAAATTTGTGTCGTTTGCGTGTTCCAAAGCCATCTTTTTCTCCTTAGTTATTGATATTCTGGGCAAGTGTATTATAATCAAGACAAAATGCAAGAGAAAACGTATAAAATGAATAAAATCATATACTTAGATGCGGCAGCGTCCGCGTTGAAACCTGAATCAGTAATTATGGCGGAAACAACGTTTCTGCGTGATGCGTATGCGAATGCGGGGCGGGGGATTTGCGCGCGTGCGATGGCGGTTGATGAAATGGTTGCATCGACGCGTCGTGCTGTGGCGGAATTTATGAATGCCACGCCGGACAATATTGTTTTTACGTCTGGCGCGACCGATGGGTTAAATCGCGCGCGTCGCATTATTGGTGGCGGGCCAAATTTGCGTGTGGGCGTGTCGGCGTTGGATCATCACAGTGCGCGCCTGCCATGGGTGGCGGCGGGTTGTGAAATCATAGAATGCCCATTGGATGCATCAATGAACATTGATGTGCGCGCCATACCAAATGTTGATGTACTGGTTATAACCGCGATGTCAAATGTGATGGGGCGGGCGCAAGATGTCGCGGCGATTGTGCGTGCGGCGCGCGAAAAAAATCCAAATGTTATAACCGTTGTTGATGCGGCGCAGTATGTTGTGCATGACGAAATTGACGTTGCAGATTGGGACGCTGATTTTGTATGTTGGTCGGCGCATAAGATTGGTGCGGATACCGGATTGGGCATAATGTATATTAAAAATCCGAATCGGTTTCGTCCGGACAAATTTGGCGGTGGAATGGTAAATCGTGTGAATGCAGATGGTACGTTTACCGTGCAATCTGCCCCCGATTGTTGGGAGGCCGGAACATTACCACTGACCCAGATTGCGGGACTGGCCGCTGCAATCGAAGATATTTCGTTGCATCGTCCTGATACGGCATTGATAAAATATATGTATGATGCATTGTCAAAAAATCCGCGGATTAAAATTCTGACATCGCGTGATGCGGCGATTTTGTCGTTTATTATTTCTGATATGCATGTGCTGGATTTCGGGGCGTTGGTTGGTGCGCGGGGGCTGTGTTTGCGTGTGGGAAATATGTGCGCAACATGGATTCACAACCATTTGGGCATCACGGGCAGTGCGCGTTTGTCAGTTGGTTCTTATAACACAATGTCCGATGCGATGGCGGCGGTTGATATTATAAACAGTGTGGTGAAATAAAATGGCATTTACACGTGATGATATTGTTGCGGCGTTAAAGACGGTCTTTGACCCAGAAATCCCCGTGAACATTTGGGACATGGGGTTGGTGTACGATATTGCGATTGATGATGCGTCAGTTGTGATAAAGATGACATTTACCAGTCCGACATGCCCCATGATGGAAGAATTATTGGAACAGGTGCGCGATGTTGTCCAGCGTGTCACGGGTGACGTGCCCGTGCGTGTCGATTTGGTATGGACACCGGCGTGGGATTTGTCGCGTATGTCGGATGCGGCGCGCATAGAATTGGATTTAACAGAACACGGGTGGTAATTATGACGTTTGAACAAATCAAAGATATGTTGGCAATGGTGGATGCGCCCGCCGATAAATTGGAAATGGTGATGGATTTGGGTGCGCATATGCCGCCACCGCCGGCGGACGCCGTATGTGGTGATATTGTTGGGTGCGCGTCACATGCCGAAATTTGCAGCAAAGGCAATCACTTTTACGGGCGCGCCGATTCGGCACTGGTGCGCGGTATTGTTGCGATTATGACCGCGATGGTGGACGGGCGCAGTCCGGACGAGATAAAGAAAATGGATTTGGCGGGCACGTTTTCTGCGCTGGGGCTGCCACTGGGGGCGGGGCGGCTAAATGGCGTAAATTCTATGATTCGTTTTTTGCAGAATTTGTGATACACTGTTCGGCATAGAGGGGCGTATATGAACGAAGACGAGAGAATGTTCAAAATAGGATTGTGGTCGTTGGTTGCGGTAATCATACTGACAACCGGATTACAGGTTTGTTATCGCACCCAAAATTCTGCACGTAATCGTGTGCGTCGCCAGATTGTCCAGACGCAACAGGAAATTGCTGCACGTCAGGCGAACTTTGCATCATATGTCAGACCAGAAATTTTACGTAATTCGGTTGATGCTGTCAGCCCAAAGGTAGAGGTTATAAGTTTTCACAAAAGCGTTTCCATTGATGATTTACCAATGCGGAACGTCGCAGACGATAAATAAAAATGTTTGATGTTGGACACGATATTTCAAAGTACAGTTTTATTGGCGGGGCCGAAAATAAACGCGACCACCGTCGTCTGCGCATAGTGTATGGATTCTTTGTTTTTTTGTTGTGTGTATTCGCCGCCCGAACATTATATCTGGGGATTCAGGGAACGGATCGTACGCGTAATGCGGGGGCATCTGGCAACTGGGTGGTCAGTCGCGCGGACATCGTGGACAGAAATGGCGACATTCTGGCCAAGAATATTGTGTCGGGGCATATTCAGATTTTCCCAAATAGAATAAAAGAGAAAGACAAGGACAAAGCGGCAAATCTGATACATCAAATTTTGCCATATCAATACAGTGTGTCGGACGCGTTGAAATTGGTAAATTCGGGGCGTGGTTTTATGTACCTGCAAAAATTTGCCAGTGAAAACCAACGCAAGGCGGTTATTGATGCACGTATTGAGGGGTTAGAGGTTAAACAAGTTCAAACCCGTAAATACCCAAAACGTCGTTTGTTTGCACATGCGGTTGGCTTTGTCAGCGAAGATGACCAGAATAATCAGCGTGGTCAAGAGGGGGCAGAGCGCACATATGATGCGTACTTGCGCGAAAATACCGCGCCGTTGCGTCTGTCGCTGGATTCGCGTATTCAATCGGTATTTTATGAACAGTTGTCGGCGGCAATGCAAAAGTATCAGGCAAAATCCGCAATGGGTATGTTGATGAATTCGCGTACGGGTGAAATGCTGGCGATGGTGTCGTTGCCTGATTTTGACCCAGAAATCAGAAACAACGAAATCAACAGAAATATTAAATTCCGACCAATGGGCGATGCCTATGAAATGGGGTCGATATTCAAAATCTTTAACACCGCCATGGCGATGGAAAACGGCATTACCAAAGAATACTATGTCAAAGAACCGTTCAAGATTTATGATAAACGCGGCCGTGTGGCCAAGGCCGTGCACGACGTGCGCAGTTTCAAACCCCCGCGTCCGTATTTGTCGGTCGAAGAAATTATGTTGCATTCTTGCAACGTTGGCAGTGCGCAAATTGCGCTGGATTTGCCAGATGGCACGCAGCAAGAATTTTTCCACCGTCTGCATTTTGATGAACCATTGAATTTGGAATTTGGTCGCACGGCGCGTACGCATTTGCCACAACGCTGGTGGCCGGTTGAACGTGCAACCATGTCATATGGGCACGGTATATCGGTGACCCCGATGCACGTGTTGTTGGCGGTCAATGCAATGACAAATGGCGGAATCTATATTTACCCGACGTTGCAAAAACGTGATGTTGGTGCGGTTCGTGGCCAGCGTGTTTTGCCGCCAGAAATATCGGCGCGTCTGCGCGGGATTATGTTGCGCGTTGCCGAAGAAACCAGTGGTCGTAAATCACGTGTTGCCGGTATTCAGATTGGCGGTAAAACCGCCACCGCGGAAAAGTACACAAATGGTCGCGTGGATAATAAACGCAACCTGACGGCGTATGCGGCAATCTTTCCTGCGTCCGCGCCCCAGTATGTGATGCTGGTTATTTTGGACGAACCACACGGTACGTCTGAATCATGGGGATTGCGTACGGCGGCGTGGAACGTTGTGCCGACAACGGGAAAAATTCTGGACAGTATACTGCCGTTGCTATTTGAATAATTTTCGATTATAATACTCTTGATAATAAAAAAAGAGTATAGCGTGAGAAAGGTTGTTGATAAATCCATGCTGGGACGGGCATGGGTGGTGGCGACGTCGAATGACGACGCCATCGGTGCAGATAATTTAGTAAAAAAAATCTTGGTTACCCGTGGCATTGCCGATGCCGCGTCACAGGAACGCTTTTTGAACCCCAGTATCAAGGAATATATGCCAGATCCGTCTGTGTTGCGTGATATGGATACGGCGGCGCGCGTAATCGCGGACAGTATTTTGCGCGGGGACAAAATTGCAATCTATGGTGACTATGACGTTGATGGAATTACATCGACGGCGATTTGTATTAAATCGCTGCGGGCGTTGGGCGTTGATTGCATGTGGCATCTGCCCACGCGCGAGGGCGAAGGATACGGCCTGAACCCGCATGCGATTGATGATATTGCGGCGGCGGGCGCGAAACTGATGATAACGGTGGATTGCGGAATATCGGGTGCGGCGGACGTTGCGCATGCAAATGATATTGGGTTGCAGGTTGTTGTTACCGATCACCATTCGCCCGATGCCGCATTGCCGGCGGCCGCGGCCGTGGTCAATCCAAAGCGCGCGGATGATACGTCGGGTCTGTCATATTTGGCGGGTGTTGGTGTTGCATTTATGACGATGGTTGCGGTGCGTCGTGAATTAAAAAATCGTGATTTGTCGCCTGATATGCGTGCGCGCGTTGATAAATTGGATTTGATGGAATTTATGGATTTGGTCGCGTTGGGCACAATATGCGACACGATGCCGTTGGTGGGGTTGAACCGCGCGTTTGTGGCAACGGGACTGAAAATACTGGATCAGAAAAAGAATCTGGGGCTGCGCACGTTGATGGGCGTTGCGGGTATCAAGCATGCGTCGGTATATGCGGCGGGGTTCGCGTTGGGCCCGCGTCTGAATGCGGCGGGACGTTTGGATTCGGCCGCGCCGGCGTTGGAATTGTTATTGACGGACAATCCACTGATTGCAAATGATTTGGCAAATAAATTGCATCATATGAATCAGGAACGCATTGATATTCAAAATGCAATTATGTTGCGCGCCAGTGAACAAGCAGAACAATCATGCCGTGCCGGTCGGTGCAGTTTGTTTGTGTGCGGCGATAATTGGCACGGTGGTGTTATGGGAATTATCGCGGGACGGCTGAAAGATAAATATAATTTGCCGTCGTGCGTGGCGACCCGTGGGCCAGATGGCGTTATAAATGGTTCTGGGCGTTCGATTGCCGGAATAGATTTGGGGCATATTATACATCAGGCATTGGCCGCCGGCGTTATATCAGAGGGGGGCGGTCACGCCGCCGCCGCGGGATTTTCGCTGAATGCGGAAAACGAAGATGCGTTTCGTGAATTTCTGGAACGTGCGGTCAGCGAACAATTAAATGGCCAAGTGCCCACATGTGAAATCGTGGCGGATGCGGAGTTAGATGCGGGCGCGGCAACAATGAAACTGATTTCTGCGCTGGATGCACTGGAACCATTTGGTCAGGGAAATCCAGAACCAACATTGATTTTGCATGGTGCGATGTTGCGTTTCGCAACCATTATGGGGGGCGGGGCACACCTGCGCGGGTCGGTCGCAACCAGTGGTGGCCAGTTGGCGTTTGTCGGATTTAATTTGGTCGGTACGCCGGTTGGTGATTTTTTACTGGACGATGCAAACACAAACACTACAATAACAATGCTGGGCAAACTGAAAGAAAACGAGTATAACGGCCGCAAGAGTGCACAGTTCTTTGTCGAAGATATTGCGGTTGGACAGGGTATATAGATGGACGAAAATCTGAAAAAATTTGCCGAAAAAATCAAGGCAGCGCGCAGCGTTGCAATCTTTGCACATAAAAATCCAGATGGTGATGCGTTGTGCAGTGTTTTGGCGTTGGCACGATTGATTGAACTGAATTTTGGGCGTCGTCCAATTTGCATATATGATGGAAATATTCCAGATGCGTTGGACAATGTGCCGGACAGACACAGAATCCAATTTTACCAGCGTATTGATTTGACGCGTCCGTTTGATGTTGCGATTGTTATGGATTATGGTACGGCGCGCAATATTGGTGGCCCGTCCCAGATTCTGGAAATTGCCAAATATACGATTGAAATTGATCATCATATAAATGATGCGCATGTGGCTGAAATGTGCATCGACGACGATACGGCGGCCGCCACGGGCGAGATTGTATTTCGAATGATGGACGCGTTATCGTGGACGGCGGACGTGGATGTGTTGAACCTGTTGGCGGTGGCAATATTGACCGACACAGGGTTCTTTAAGTTTGTGCGTGCGGGGCGTGGTGATGCGCTGCGCATAATGGCACGGTTGGTTGATGGCGGGGTCAATATTGCCACATTGGCAGATGGCCTGAACAACAAACCACGTCGTGCGGTTCAGACCGAGGCCGCCATTGTTTCAAATGCGGAATTTCTGCGTCATGGTAAAATTGCGTTGGCCACGGTTGAAAAGAAAGATTACAAACATCTGGATGGGCGCGGGGAATTGATTTTGAATTTGCTGGCGCAAATCAAGGGTGTTGAACTGATTGCATTGTTAAAGCAACAGAAAGAAAATCAAATTGGTGTGTCATTGCGTGGTCGTATGCACCCTGTGGATCATATTGCATCTGCGCTGGGTGGGGGCGGGCACACGTATGCCGCGGGCGCGGTTGTTGCAGACACATTGGAAAATGTTCGCACGCGCTTGTTAGAATTGTTAAAGGGAGAGGATTTATGAAAAAATTATTTGCGATAATTATGTGTATGTGCACGATTTCGGCGCATGCGGCGGTTGATAATACTTTGGTAAACTCGGCGGAAAAATACCTGAACTCTATTACCGGTCTGTCGGGTGAATTTATTCAAACCGCATCGGGCAAGCAACAGCGTGGTACATTTGCAATGTTGCGTCCGGGGCGTGTGCGTTTGGACTATCGCGATATGCCGGTGCAACTGATTGCCGATGGACGGGATTTATATTTCTTTGATAAATCATTGGATCAGATTACAACTGTGCCGTTGACCAGTACGCCGGCGGGTATTTTAATTCGCAAGCATATTGATTTGAAAAACGCCGATATCAATGTTGTTGAAACAACCGCCGCTGACAAAACATTTGCGTTAAAGATGAATTTGCGCGGCCAAGAAGGTCTGGGGCATATGACGGTTGTGTTTGATAAAAAGCCCGTAAAGTTAAATTCATGGAGTGTGGTTGATGCCACCGGTGTAACCACCGATGTTGCGTTTTCTGGGTTAAAGCCCAAGACAGATTTTGGCAAAAACTATTTCCAAATCAGCCGTCATAAAACCGTCAGCACCAGTGGTGGCGACGACTTCTATGACTAGGGGTGTGATGCACAATGTTTGGAATCAGTGGCGCGGAATTTTTAGTAATTATTTTGGTTGCGATTGTGGTATTGCCGCCGCGCATGTGGCCGGATGTTGCACAGTTCTTGGCGCGCGTGGTGAAATTTGTACGCCAGATTATCTGGAAAATTACCGATGCGTCCGAACAAATCAAGGATACTATTGAACGCGAAGCACCGATTGATCAGGTTATTATGACCACCACCGACGATATATTGGCGGAATTTGCAACACCAATAAAACAATTAAAACGCAAAACAAAAACTAAATCACAGCGGGGAACGAAGAAATGCAAAAAATGACATTGATGCAGCATTTTTCTGAACTGCGCCGTCGTGTGATGTGGACGTTTGGCGCATTTGCGTTGGCGGTGGTTTTTGGTTGGTATGTTGCGCCATTTGTTCAGGAATTTTTAACCGCGCCATTGTTGCGCATTTGGCCGGACGGCATGATGCTGTACAGTGGTATGTCCGACGGACTGATGATACGCTTTTCATTGGCGATGGTTGTTGGATTGATATTTGTAATACCGTTTGGTTTTTATCAAGCGTGGCGATTCGTTTCCCCAGGGTTGCATAAAAACGAGCGTAATTTTATTTGGCCTGTGCTGATAATGTCGCCGATTTTATTTTGTCTGGGGGCGGCGTTTGCGTTCTATGTAATGTTCCCGTTTGTGTTTGGGTTCTTTTTGGAACTGAATCAACAAACGCCTGTGCCGACAATCTTTATTCCAAATGCGCGTGATTATTTGGGGTTTGCCATCGGGCTCTTGCGCGTGTTTGGTATCGCGTTTCAGTTGCCGCTGGTATTGGTGCTGTTAAATCGTTTGGGCGTGCTGCCGCGGTCGCGTGTGGTGCGCGCGCGCCGGTATGCGATTGTGCTGATTGCGATTGCGGCGGCGGTGTTGACCCCGCCGGACATCGTGTCCCAGATTGCGTTGGGATTGCCGATGTGGGCACTGTTTGAAATCAGCATTTTATTTATGCGTCGCGACGCAGATTGATGAAGTTTGTT
>JAUNMD010000085.1 GCA_030531915.1 Pseudomonadota bacterium | reverse complement strand
ATCTTGCGTGGCGAAGCATACATGCAGACCGGCAACTATCGCAATGCGTTGGACGATTTCAACGCCGCGGTTGATGCAGATTCTGTGAACGCGGTTGCGTATTATGACCGTGCGTTGCTGAATGCCCGTTTGGAAGATTACAATGCTGCATTGAACGATATCAACAATGCATTGGCGGCACAAACCGCACAACCGAACAAGATTTTGTCCATGCGTGATTTGTATGCAAAACGTGGCCAGTTGAATTTGTGGTTAAAGAATTGGCAGGGTGCGATTGCCGATTATACAAATTCGTTGTCACATGAATCTGGGGCGGTCAATCCAACCGTATATGCCGACCGTGCAGAGGCATACACAGCCGTTGGCGATTATGCCAGCGCAATCGCAGATTACACATCGGCCGTGCGCGTGATTTCTGAACAGATTCAGGGTGTAACCACCGCCGAAGAACGCGAAGCGTTGTCCAGCCGTGCGATGTCGTACTTTGAAAAGTCCGCGGCACTGAACCTGCAAAATGGTGATGTAAATGCGGCACGCAGCGATTTGAATTCTGCGAATACAATCGCCGCCGCGTTGAATGACACGGCAACGATGGAACGGTTGGGTCAGTTACTGGCCGAATTGCCACAGGAATAAAAAATGGGGCGTTGCCCCGTTTTTTTTTATAACATAGATAATAGATAGTGCGCCGTTTGGCGCACTGATTTTTTATAATTAAAATGTCAGACGCATACCGGCGGACACAAATGGTGTTTCGGACGTCCAGCCCAATGATACCCAGCCATCGACATTTTCGCTGTATTTATACCGAAATGATCCAACAATCGTGTGATCGTTATAATCACGTACGTCGTGTTGCCAAATTCCCGTGTCCGAGAAGATATAAGTCAACGACACGGTGTACTTTAACAAATCATAACTGATACCCGTACCCGCGGCCAGACCATCGGACGCCGTACCAATCGGATTTTCATCGTAAATCACACGCGCGGACACGCCCCAAATCCAACTGTTATATTGCAGATTCATTCCGGCGGACACCTGGGCACGCCAATCTGCATAGACGTCGGGGGTGTATGAATCCTGACTGAATCCATTTGGTTTTGACATAAATGATGCACCCAATGCATATGCGGTCTTGGTCTTGCCATTTGGGCGACGGATTTTTAATCCCGCATCAATGGCATAATCGTAATCATCGGTCACGCCCGCCACCGACAGACCGTATTGCGCGCCACTCTTTGGGGCGGACGCGATATTTGCGCGCAATGCGCTGCGCCCCGTGGTCAGCGATGTATCAGATATCACCGTGCCATCGGGGTGAATGCGTTTATAAAACAGCGGTTTATCATTCACGCGCAGACCACCAACATCGGGCAATCCCACCGCCAATTTACGCGCAATGGAATCTGTAAAACCAAATTCAATACGACCGATATTGCGATTTTCGGTGAACAAGAATGCCTCGCGCATAAATTTGTCTTCGTCAATGGCGGCGGCATCAATGGAATACACCGCACCCAATGATTGACCCGCGCCGACCGAGTAATTCATTTGCCCGCGCACGCGCCAATCGCCAACAAATTCTGGCTGGTTAAAATCGGGTTCTATCAATCCGGCGGTGCCGTATCCCGTCAATTTGAATGTTGCGCCGTTATAATTATATTCAATCGCATTCGCAGACGCGTTCAGCGCAATCATCGCCAGTGCGGCATATGCCACGCGCAGTGGGTGTTTTGTCATTTATTTGTTCCCTTGGGCTTCTTGTAAAATAGCATCACGCAATTTGTTAAATGCGCGTTCTTCGATTTGGCGGACACGTTCACGCGAAATGCCGTATTTCTGGGACAGTGATTCCAGTGTGGACGCCGGATCGGTCAATCGCCGCGCGCGCAAGATTTCGCGGTCGCGTTCGGGCAATTCCGCCAAATGACGACGCAACAGATCGTATCCGCGTCGCTTAAATTCCAATTCTTCGATTGTATTTTGAATATCGGTTTTATCGTCGGGCATATTAGACAAAACGTCGCGCGCGTCATCATCAGAATGCGCCGGCGCATTCAGCGATACATCACGCGCAGACACGCGTGTCGACATACGACGCACATCGTTTTCCGGCACCGACAGGTAATCTGCAATCTGTTTTGTTTGGTCGTCGGACAGATTGTTATCCATGATGCCCAATGCCCGCTTGGCCCGCGCCAAGTTAAAGAACACGCGTTTCTGGTTCGCTGATGTTCCGATTTTGACGATTGACCAATTATTCAAAATTGTTTCGTAGATTTCCGCACGAATCCAGAACATCGCGTATGTGGAAAAACGGAATCCCTTTTCAGGGTCAAATTTCTGTAATGCCTGCATCAGGCCCATATTACCGCTGGCAATCAATTCACCGACGGGAATACCATAATTCTTGAAATCATATGCAACCGACACCACCAGACGCAGGTGACTGGCCACCAAGCGTTCGGCCGCGGCCTTGTCCTGATTTTTTACCCATTGGTTGGCGCATTCGTATTCTTCTTCGGCGGACAGAATCGGAATTTTCTGAACCGTTTGAATATACTGGGCCAGCCCTGTTTCGTCGCTGACCCCACGGGCGGCAACCAAACTGGTATTTTTTGCAGCTGGTAACGTGTTCTTGATTTGCTTTTTCATAACTTTTATAGTATAGCAATAAAATAAGATTTATCAAGGACACCATTCAAACAGGAGATTTTTCAATGGCATCTATTTTGGAAAGAAAGAACAAGGTCAAAGCCCCAAAGAAAACACGCGAAGATTACGCCGAAGACGCCCTGTATCGCGAGGTTTGGGAAGAAGTCAACAATGACAAAACGTTGGCTTTTATCAAAAAATATTCCAAATATATGATTGCGGGCGCGCTGTCGTTGCTGATTATTGTGACGGCGATTCAGATTGGTGTTCGCACGCACCGCGCAAACAAAATGGCAATGGCCGAAAACTATGAATCCGCGGTTCTGAATATGGACGCGAATGCGTTGGCGGGCATTGCAAAAAATGCGTCGGGCGCGAATGCGGATTTGGCACTGTTTCAGGCGTACGTGTTGGACAATGATGTGACCAAGTTAGAAGAACTGGCGAAAAACGGCGCAACACGTGATTTCCGCGATTTGGCAAAAATGCACATTGTCGCACTGCGTGGTGACGATATGACTGCGGCGGACGTTGAAAAATACTTGTCTGATTTGAACACGAAAAAGTCGCCATTTTATTACACATCGCGTTTGGTCGTTGCCCAGAAATATCTGGCATCGGGCGACCGCGACGCGGCGAATAAATGGTTGGACGTTATTATCAACGATGCGGACGCACCAGCGGTCGTTTCCGCCAATGCCCAGACATTACGTTAAAACACGATTCACAGGAAGGGAATGATGCGTAAATCTGCGATATTTTTGACTGGTATGATGGCGGTGCTGTGCGGCTGTGCAAAGCATGACCCTATTTTACCAGGGGTGCGCAATTCAATATTTGCAACCAGTGCGCCCGTTGCACTGAACCAGACCATCGCGGATTTACCGGCAACGGCGGCGACCAGTGACGCAGATGCAAATTGCCCATATACCCAAGATGCATCGAACGTCATCAAAAACGGTGACCGCAAAATATTCAGCGGATTTCCAACACCAAATTCTGTGCGCAGCGATATGAAACCCGTATGCAGCGGGAAATACGTCTATGCGGGCCTGACCACGGGCGAGGTTATCAAGGTTGACACCAAAACCCGCAACATCGCATGGATTGC
>JAUNMD010000084.1 GCA_030531915.1 Pseudomonadota bacterium | reverse complement strand
GGGTTCTGGGGAATGCAAATATTGTTCAATGTATTTTGTAAACGCGGACAGCCATTCCATCTTGTACGGGAATTTTGGTGAATCGATTGTGTCGCCGTTTGGCATATACACGTTTATCAGGCGCACACGTCCATCAACAACGCATTCCAAGAATCGCGCATTTACGTCGGAATAGGTCGGCAACCCCATTGTCACATCTTCGATAGAACACTTGGAAAAAGTTGCAACACCGTTCCAACTCTTTTGGCCAAAAACCTTGATATTATAACCGTATTCGTCAAACAGATTATGCGGAAATCCGGCGGTTTCGACCTTTAATTCCTGAACCATGATTGTGTCGTATTCGCCCGCGCGCAGAATATCAATAAAACTCTCGGCATGGGCACGGATTGAATTTATATTTAATGTCAGAATTTTCATATTTGCAATCTTTCCCTTTGGTTATATAATACTGGCAGTCCAATATAAAAAAAACAAGGAAATTTATAAGATGAATATGTATCAACTGCTGGAAAAGGCAGTCGTAACATGGCCAGATTATTTGATTCTGGTTCGCGAAGAAGTAACGTTTTCAGCGTTCTTGGATTTGGTCAAGGCGCGCGCGGCATCACTGCATGCGGCGGGAATTGAACGTGGCGATGTTGTTGGTGTGCTGTCGCACAATATACCACAGTTTCCAATTACCATGTTTGCAATTTGGTATTTGGGCGGGCGTGTGTTGTTGCTGGACACAAATCTGACACCGTTTGAATATGACAATATGGCGGAAATCACAAAATGCAAAATGGTTTGCGCGGAAAAGTCATTCTTTTACAAGACGGACAAATTCACGTTCTATGATATTACCAAGAAAGATGGCAAACCAAATCCGGATTTGACCGCTGCACCGGTGGAATCAACCGAAATCGCAACGCTGTCGTTCACATCGGGTTCAACCGGCACGCCCAAGGTTGTGCCACTGACACACTTTAACCTGATTGAATGTGCAAATTCATTGCAAGATATGCACGAATGGATAAATGCGGGCGATATTATGTATGGCTTCTTGCCGATGTATCACATTTTTGGTTTCGCGGTTGAAATCTTGGCCACGTTGCATTATGGGTCGGGTATGCTGTTGCAGCCAACCGTCAATCCAAAAGAAATTATGGCGGATTTCAAAAAATACAAACCACAAATTATTCCAGCCGTCCCCAGATTGTTTGAGGTTATCAGAAATCGTATCATCGACACACTGAAAGAAAAACACATGTGGTGGCTGGCATCTTTTGTCCTGAAATACGGGAAATGGTTGGAAAAACTGGGACTGGGTTTCTTGGTACGCAAGGTTCAAAAGCCGGTTCTGGAAATCTTTGGTGGACGTGCGCGCTTGCTGATTGCGGGTGGTGCGGCGACCAAGCCAGAGGTTGAAAAGTTCTATGAACGTTTGGGGCTGACATTTATTCAGGGCTATGGACTGACCGAAACCGTTGGGCCAATCTGTATTTCCAAACCAACCAAGAAACGTTTTCCGTTTGCGTTTGGTGCGCCAACATCAAACAACGAATGCGAAATTCGTGATAAAAACGAAGATGGTGTGGGCGTATTGTGGTTGCGCGGGCATCAGGTGTTTGGTGGCTATCTGAACAACCCAACCGTCAACGAACAGGTGTTTGATGAACGTGGGTTCTTTAACACAGGCGACATGGTATCGATGGATAAAAACGGCGAACTGCATTTTGCCGGCCGTAAAAAACAAGTGATTGTTTTGGACAGCGGCAAAAACGTTTATCCAGATGAACTGGAAGGGCTGTTTATGAAAATCCCAGGGGTTAAAAACGTTGCCGTGTTTGAACACAAGGTCAAAGATAAAACGGTGACCTATGGCGTGTTCAGTGTGGACAAAGATATGACACTGGATACATTGTCTGCGGCGATTGCACAGGCGAATAAAAAGGTTGCGTCATATAAATGGGTAACGCACTTTGCTATGACCACCGACGAACTGCCTATGACCAGCACACAGAAAGTGAAGCATCATGTGGTGCGGCAGAATTTGATAGACGGCAAATACCCAATCCGTCACGAGTAAATTAAATATAACGGCACATCTGCTTGATGTTGGCGCGCTCATGTATTTATATATACACTACGCTTGCCGACATCGGCGCATCTGCACCGTTCTCTTTAATTTAGACCGCCCAATGGGCGGTTTATTTTTACGCCATGATAAACCCGCGCAGTCGGCACAATGAACGATTTGTTTTATATTTAGACCGCCCAATGGGCGGTTTTTGTTTTTGAAATCAGCGCAAATTTTATCTGGAATTTGAATGTGCCATAGAATATAATCACGGTGTACCACAGAAATGGTGCAGGGTGTGAATACCCTTTATTTCCGTGTCCGTGGGGACAAAAAACACCTCCAATCATATTGATGGTTGGAGGGTCGCGATATATTAGAATAAGCGACACTATTCCGTAAATAATAGTATTCAACCTCCAACCACTTTGGTATTCCAATGTGGTTTTTATTTAATAAAACACAAACAGGGGTGTGAAATGAAAAAGTTATTTTTAACAACGGGGCTGTTATCGATTCTGGCAATGCCAGCAATGGCGGATGTGAAATGGTTTGTTGGTGCAAATATTGGCTATGCCGGCCCGACATTTTCTGATGATATAAATGATTCTATTGATGATGATACGTTCGAAGATAACAGTGGCGGCGTTGCGTTGTCTGTGTCTGGCGGTATGCGTTTCGGGTTGCGTGAAAATATTTATAATGGTGGCGTTACGGCAACATTGTCATATATGCCAAAGTTGGGTGATATTGTAAATGGTTCAGATTGGTATGACAATTCCACGTTTGAAGGAACAATGGATTTAACCACACTTTATTTTTCTTATGATAATTATATTCGTTTGTCTGGTGATTCAGAACCGCGTTCTGATTTCGTCATATCAGTTGGTTTGGGACACGCATGGGTTCATGAAACAGTAAAAGTAACCGATTATTATTATACATATGAAGATTCTGTTTCTGATGATGGGGCTATGGGCGTATTAAAATTAGGTCTGGTTAGTGAAACATCAATCAATGGATTGGGGTGGAATGTAATGCTGACATTTATTGGTTTGAATGCATCTGACAAGGCCGATTTGCAAGGTGCATATAGCATTGACTTGGGATTTAGATATACGTTCTGAGGAAATAAAAACACCGGCAACGCCGGTGTTTTTATTTGCCCAAACATAACTGTGAAAATGTTGCGTCCATTACATCGGATGCAGTGATTGTTCCCAGAATTTTTCCGATTGCGTCCGCGGCGCGGCGAACGTGTTCTGAAAATATATCGTAATTATCACCGGCGGCGATTGCATGCTGTAATTCTGTACGTGCATCGGTCAGCAATGCGCGCGTACGCGCATTGACGGTCAGTTGGGATTCCCCCGTGCCCACCAATTCTGTGATGCGGCGGCGTATTGCAATCATCAGGTTGTCAATCCCGTCACCTGTTTTTGCCGACACGTAAATTGCATCGCTTTTGTTTTTGCAATCGCACAGGTCGGATTTATTTACAACGGTAATTTCGTTTGGTGCGGTTGTGGTGGTGGGCATATTTTGTGCGCCATCAATCACATGCAAAATCAAATCGGCGTTTTTAATTTCGTCATTTGTGCGTTGAATCCCGATTTGTTCAATCGCATCGTCTGTATCGCGCAGGCCGGCCGTATCAGAAATGTTTACCATGTATCCATCGATGTCCAATGTGCATGATACAACATCGCGTGTTGTGCCAGGG
>JAUNMD010000083.1 GCA_030531915.1 Pseudomonadota bacterium | reverse complement strand
AGATTGCAATGCACATTGCTGCAAACAAACCAGAATTTATGACAATCGCTGATGTTGATCCAGCCGCCGTTGAACGCGAAAAGAAAGTGTTCATTGAATCTGGCGCAACCGCTGGCAAACCAGAGGCCGTTGTTGAAAAAATGGTTCAGGGTCGTATCCACAAATACTATGCGGAAACTGTTCTGGAAGAACAGCCATTCGTTATGGATCCGTCCAAGACAGTCAAAGAAGTTGTCGCCGAACACGGTGGCAAACTGGCCGGTTATGCATATTACGTACTGGGCGAAGGTATCCAGAAACGCGAAGATAACTTGGCGGACGAAGTCGCGAAAATGTTGGCATAATACAACATTTGGAAAACAGAAAAAATACCGCCGTTCGGCGGTATTTTTTTATCCGTCTGCGCTGTGCGTTGGCGTGATAAAATATTTGCGCGGGGGGCGAAACTCTGCTAGCATTGTGGACATAAGGAATTTGCAAATGAAAAACGAATTATTACAGGAATTAGAGGCGCGCGGTTTTATCAATCAGGCGTCTAATATGGACGCGCTGAATGATGCGCTGAATGCTGGACATGTGACGGCGTATTGGGGAACTGACCCAACGGGTGATTCATTGCATGTGGGGCATTTGGCGTCGCTGATGTTGATGCGTTGGTTCCAGAAATACGGTCATCGTCCAATCGCGTTGGTTGGCGGTGCAACGGGGCGCATTGGTGATCCGTCGGGCCGTGACAAGGGGCGTCCGATGTTGACAGATGCGCAAATTGAACATAACTGTGCGGGGCTGCGTCATTCAATCGAAAAATTTATTCATTTTGATGGCACGCCGACCGGTGCGGTGATGGTTGATAATAATGAATGGATGTCAGGGTACAGCCATATGGATTTCCTGCGCGAATTTGGAACGGACTTTACCGTGCCACGTATGTTGGGTATGGAAAGTGTTCGCCGCAGATTGGAAAATGGTATGACATTCTTGGAATTTAACTATATGACATTCCAAGCGGTCGATTTCCTGACCTTGTACAAAAAATACGGGTGCACGGTGCAACTGTGTGGCGCAGATCAGTGGGGCAACTGTGTTATGGGTGTTGAACTGGTGCGTAAAAAATGTGGCAAAGAGGTTTTTGTCCTGTCGACCCAGTTGATTACGGACGCCAATGGTAACAAGATTGGCAAATCCGCCGGCAATGCCGTTTGGGTGAACGAAGAAAAAACGTCGCCATATGAATACTATCAGTATTTCCGCAATACGCCGGATGATTTGGTTGAAAAATTCTTGAAGATTTTCACCGAAATTCCATTGGACGAAACTGCGCGTCTGGCCGCGGCCCAAGGGGCGGAACTGAACGCGGTAAAGCGCGTGTTGGCGTTTGCTGCGACGGAAATCGCGCACGGTCACGATGCGGCGGTTGCAGCCCAAGATGCGGCGGATGCGTTATTTGGTGGCGGCGCAAAATCCGAAAATATGCCACAGGCACAAATTGAATTTGATGCGGCAATGGGTATCTTGGATTTCTTGTGCGCGGCGGGATTATTCACATCCAAGTCCGAGGCCCGTCGTAACGTGGAACAGGGTGGTATTCAACTGGATGGTGAAAAAATCACAGACCCGAAACACATGGTTGCGCCGGCGGACGAAATCATCGTGCAAAAGGGTAAAAAAACATTCCTGCGCGTTGTGAAAAAATAATGAAAAAATTGGTGCTGTTTTTGATGGTTGCATTGGTGACGTGCCCTGTGCGCGCCACCAGTGAACTGTCACGCATCAATGCCCAGATTGAGCAGACCAAGGCGCAAAACAAAAAACTGACTCAGCGGGTTCAAACATCTGAGCGCGAGGTTGCGTCCACCAAAAAGAAACTGGTGCGCGCCGGCGAACAGGTCAGCAATTTAGAAGAACAACGTGGTGCGGTTGCGCGCAAAATTGCAGAACTGGATGCCCAGCGTGACAAACTGCAAAAATCGTTAGATGCAAACCAGACGCGTATTTCTGATGCCGCGGCCAGTATTTTATTTGTGGCGTCGCACCCCAGTTTTGATACCGACAATATGCGCGAGTATGTCTTGACGTCGGCGGTGCTGTCGGGGGCGGCAGCGCGATTTGATGACCAGATTCAAACTGCAACCAAACAAATCCAAGAACTGGCGAAAATTCGCGATGCGCGCGCGATTGAAAAGGAAAAATTAGATCGCACCGCGAAAAAATACGCGGCGGAAAAGAACCAGTTAGATAAATTGCTGCGCACGCGTGCCGCGCAAAACGAACAGTTAAAGAGCGAGCAGGCCGCCCTGCAAAAAAAATTGCGCGAACTGTCGGCGCGCGCAAAAAGTATTTCTGAATTGTCCGCCGGCGTGGGGAGTTCGCAAATGTCAGGTGATGCACGTTTTTCATATCGCAAATTGAATCAGCCGGTGCGCGGTCGCGTGGTGGTGCACTTTGGCGAAAAAACCGCACTGGGTTTGAAATCAGATGGTTGGCGCATTCGCACACGCGGGGATGCGCTGGTACTGGCACCGGCAGACGGCACGGTTAAATTTGCCGACAGTTTCCGCGGGTTTGGGCGTGTTGTAATTATGTCGCATAAAAATGGGTATAATACTGTTATGACCAATCTGGGGGATATTGACGTTATGGTTGGTCAGGACGTTTTGGCAGGTGAACCGATTGGACGTATGAACCCTGATAAACCAGAAATGTATTTAGAGGTTCGCCGTGGTGACGCCGCGGTTGACCCCGCCCGATTGTTCAAAGAAGAATAATACTGTTAGTGATATAGTGATTCAGTGATAAAGTGATAAAGTGATAGAGTTGCACTAAAAAATTGTCATTCCGGTGCTTGACACCGGAATCTAGGTCATAATGTTGCACCATCGGCGCACTTTTTATTTTACTGGATTGCTTCGTCATTTCATTCCTCGCAATGACAGAGTTTCTAGCACGTGTGTCGCCTGCGGACTGCATGTTTTATGCACTACTAGCATCCTTGTCATTGCGAACGTAGTGAAGCAATCCAGTAAATAGATATGCGCCGAATGGCGCGGGCTTTTTTATGTGGTGAAAAAATGTAAATTTTGTTTCAAATCTTGTTGACGATATGTGGGGGTATGAATTATAATTATATGTACAAATAATGTAGGAAATACTAAAATCATGAATCGTAACGCGTTGATTTTACTGCCTTTTTTCTTAGCGGGGGGGCTGGAATGGCGAATGCCGCCGTGCCAGATGCGACTGATTCCAGTACAACCGGTGGAATCGCCGCAATCAGTTATGTTGAAAGGATTACAGACGCGTTAAAGACCACGTTGACCACATCTATTGATGCCAAGGAAGACGCGTCTAATAAAACAACCACTATTTCGTCCAGTTCAACTGATACGCAATATCCGTCGGCGCATGCGGTTTATTCGGCGGTGTCTGGTCGCGTCGATACGTCATCGTCGGCGGTTCAAACCATGGCGGGCAAGTATACCGTTTCGGGGTCGCTGATTGTGCCCGATCAACCATTGCCAACAGAATAAGGGGGCGATGGGTGCTGCGCCGCGTATTCAGATTTTTATTGTGTATGGCATTCGCATTGAATGTGGCGGTCGCGACGGCTGCCACACCCGAGGCCACATCAGAATCACCCGCCGTAAACGTCAAATATATTCACGATGCAATTTCCGCCAAGTGGGGCGTGTCGGTGGGCTATAATTCCCAGTTGTCCTATAAATTGGTAATTGCGAATATGAAATACCTGATGGCGGCGGTTGATGTTGCCAATAAAAAGATTGGCGGATC
>JAUNMD010000082.1 GCA_030531915.1 Pseudomonadota bacterium | reverse complement strand
CGCGGGTTATATTTATGACCCCGATACGGCATCTGGATTTTCGGGCCAAAATTGTTTCCCAGAATCCATGCCACGCCAGAAATTCTATACCCCCGTGGAACGCGGATTTGAACGCGAAATTAAAAAGCGTTTGGATTATTGGGATGCATTGCGCGAAAAAATAAATTCATCAAAAAAATAAAATTACCGCACGTGATTCAGCCCCGCCGCCAACGCGTCCAGCATTTTGCGCACGCCCACAATATTGTCGGTTGATGCTGCGCGCGTACCAACGTCCGCACGCTTTATCAATTTAGATAATACCGCCCCCGGCCCCAGTTCATATGATTGCGTAATTGAATACGTCGGGAACTTTTCCATAATTTCCAACCAGCGCACCCCATGTGTCATCTGGTCGGCCAATGCATCACGAACGTCCATCGGGTTGGACATAAATGCCGCGGTTTGATTTGAAAACCAATTTGTCTTTGGCGCGTCCACCGGTGTCACCGCCAGTTGCGCACGCAACATACGTCCCGCATCACGCATCAATTCACAATGCGCCGGCACAGATACATTCAATCGTCGCGCCAACCGCGCACCGGCATCCGATGCCGCACGTAACACCGCGTCCAATGCATCGTTTTGACCACTGATAATAAATTGATCACGCGCATTATGATTTGATATTGCGGCATACCCATGACCATTTGCCGCCATCAAGCAATCTTCAACCGCCGCGCGTTCCAATCCAACAATGCACCCCATTCCACCGCCTGACTTGTCCGTCATGGACATATATGAACTGCGCGCAGACAGCAATCGCACCGCGTCCGCAAACGACAACGCGCCAACACAATGCAACGCCGAATATTGCCCCATTGAATGACCCGCCATGGCATAACCCACCTGATACAGGGGGCGACCAAATTCCGCCTCTACTATTCTGGCAATCGCAACAGAATGCGCAAATGTCCCCAGCGATGTATTTTCCGGTTTGTTCAATTCAGATTCCGGCCCATTAAAACAAATGTCCGCAATATCACGATGCGCAATGTCCGAAACCTGTTGAAATGTATAGCGCGCCACGGCAAATTCATGAAATAAATCTTTGCCCATACCAACATACTGCGCGCCCTGACCGGGGAAAACAAAAATAACTTTTTCTTGCATACTTAAAATATAGACCAAAAATAAAAATTGTCAACACGCCCAACAAGAAAAATCCCCGCATTCGCGCGGGGAAAATTTATCAGAACAAAATGTTTATCTGCGCGCCGACCTGAAAATCTTCGCTTTCAAATTCATAGTCAACGTGCCCTATGTACTGCGTACGGCCATATTGACGTACAAATTTACCACCAATCCATTCTTGGTCATAGTCCGGATTGGTTGCCTTGCGCCATGTAAAGTCAAAACCCAAACGCATATCGGGATCAAGGCGGAAATAAACCTCTGGCGTCATGTCAATGTACGACATACCGCGGGTATCATCAAAAATCCAATTTGATTTCACCGTTGCCGCCAATGTCACGCCCGACCATTGGCGTCCAAAACGCAGCCCCGCATAATATGTAGAATCCGCAAAATACGGCGTGCGCACATGCGATGAACCACCAAACTTTAACCCGAACAAAACGTCCGATATCAACTGGGCACTGTTATCAGAACCATCTGACATACGATATGCCCCACCGACATCAATCGCAGAAAAACCGTCTTCGTCACCATCAAAATCAATTTGATAATGAACATTTGCCCCGATGGTCAGGCGATCATTCATACCATATGAAACGGCCTGTCCCGCGCGTAACACATTGTCCCAAAATGTCAATGTGGTCTGGGACAGTGTTTCTTCGATACCCAACATATACAACGGATCAGACGTATCACGTGCCAGCGCACCATCGGCGCGTGCGCCACCCACTGCAACAAAAATCCCCATCAAAGCAATCAGTAACTTGCGCATAACCATATCCCCATATTTGCAAAATTATCGGCTGGCGCGATTTCACCCCGCACCAGCCAAATATTTTCACCAGATATTAAAACTGGAAAATCGCTTGCAGGCCAACGGTTGTTTCTTTGTAATCGTTGACATCTGCTGTGCCATGCTTTACCCAACTGTCTTGGTACACGCCAACGGACGTTTCCGCACCATAGACATAGTAATCCAATTTTTTATCATCGGCACTGTCATAGACGGCCATCTTGGCATACAGGTTCAGCGCGAACCAATCATTTGGCTGCCAACCCAATGCCGCCTTTAACGACGCCTGATTGTGCCAATCATATGTACCAAAGATACCCTCTAAATTAAATGTCCAATCTTCGTCCAAGACGCTGAACACGCCCAAGCCGCCTTCGAAATAGAACGCGTTGCTGACGTCTGTCTTGTACGCCAAGAACAATGATTGTTCGTGACCGGATTCATTTTTACCTTCGATACCATTACCATAAGAATTGCCATCAAAGTCAACATACCAACCACGTGCCAAACCATAGATTGTCGAACGTGCAACCTTGTACCCTGCCTTGATGTCCAAGATTACGTTGTCCGAAATATCTTTCTGGTGCTGGTAATATGCCGATGCCGTTGCAATCCATTTGTCGTTATCGACAAAACGCCACTGGCCACCCAGACCGAACATATTCAAATCATTGTCGTCCATTTCATCGTCTGGCGCGGTTGTCCAATCAAATTTGTATTTTGCAGAATCATAACGCAGCATACCCAACACCGCGATACGGTCTGTTATACCATAACTGAAATCTTCTTTGACGGAAAACTGCTTGGTGCTCCATGTTGCCTTTGGATCAGAAATCGAAAATCCAGTCACAGGCGTCAGATTGATTTTATAAGAATTGTCTGTGTACGACAAATCCGTCACCGAACCAAACTTGCCCCCCAATGGCTGAAAGAACGGATGCGCCAAATAATATTTACGTTTCAGTTCTGTGCGCAATGTTTCCGCGCGTGATGTACGAACCGTTGTTGTCTGGGACGTACGACCAGAATCATATTGTTTGTACAGCGCACTGCGGTTTACCGGCTGTGTGTAATACAGGTTTTTACCATCATTAGAATTGTACGTACGTGTTGTTGTACGCGTCTGGTATTTTTGATAGTTCACATTTGTACGTGCACGCGTTGCGGGCTGTGACGAAAAATCCACACTGGACGCCGCACGCGTACCGCTGTTTGTTGCAGCCACCGCTGGATTCAGCCCCAGCACCGCCGCCGCCAAAATAAACCAAGACATTTGTTTCTTCATAATAAAAATCTCCTTTTGCATATAATTATACCACAATCGCGCCATATAAAAAAGAATAAAAAACACCGGCATTCGCCGGTATTTTTTACTACAAAATATGACGTTTATTGTTCGCATCGGGCGGACTGACAATTCCTTCTTGCTCCATACGTTCCATAAATCCTGCGGCCTTGTTATAACCAATTTGCAATCTGCGCTGAATGTATGAAATCGTTGGCTTTTTATCGCGCAAAACGCATTCTTTGGCCTGTGCATATAAATCGGCATCTTTGTTGCCCGCGGTCGCCCCACCCGACACCGCCGCGCCCGCCATCGGCGCGTCACCATCACCACCATCGGTAATGCCCGCAACATATTCCGGTTCGCGTTGTGCACGCAGAAAATCACCAATGCGCGTCAGTTCTTCGTCCGATATAAACGCCCCATGTATACGCACAGGCGGACGGCCGGCCTCGCTGAACAACATATCACCACACGCCAACAATGTTTCCGCGCCCTTTTCACCCAATGTTGTCATAGAGTCAATAACACTGCGCGCCTGGAATGATACACGTGTTGGGAAATTCGCCTTG
>JAUNMD010000081.1:338-3839 GCA_030531915.1 Pseudomonadota bacterium | reverse complement strand
TCGGCACGCCTGTGATTCCGCCCTCGCCCAAGATTTCGGCACACGCGGCGACAGTATTTCGAATATTTTTACGAATACGCAGTTTATTTGGAATCGCCTGTTGTTCGGCGGGCAATGCCGCAAATTCGTCGGGCGTCAGGTCAAATTCCACCTCTATCCACAATGGTTCGGTGGGCGAACTGCCATCAAATGCCATACCAGGGGCACGCAGGCCACAGGACGAACCGCCCTGTAAAAATCCGCGCAGAATATTTATGATATTGCTTTTGCCCGCACCGTTTTTACCGACCAACATATTAAAGTCAGACAACGTAAATTCTGCGTCTTGGATTGAATAGATATTGTGAATATGAACTTTACCGATTTGCATATTGCCCCCGTTACAACTTGTAAAAATAGCACAAATTTGTCATTTGTCAATATAAATACATGTATTCTGCTGGCATAAAACCCATTGACATTTGTGGCAAAAAGACGCTATTGTGATTGCGTAAGATATTTATCGGGGTTGCACATGGAACGCACAGAAACACACAAGATAACCATTACGTTAAAATTCGAACTGTTGCTGTGCGGAAATATCTGTTGCAGCATTTGCGGGCAACCGATACTGAAAAATCAGAAAATGTCCATTGACCACTATATTCCAAAAATGCACGGCGGCACGGATTATCGCGACAACCTGTTCCCTGCGCACCAGATTTGCAATTCGATAAAGGGCGACATGATGCCAGACGAATTTGACGCGCACAAGGCCGAAATGTTCCAGCGTGCATTGGACACGTGGAAATTAAAGAAGGCAGAAAAACAAATTGTCGCCAACGCGCTGGAAAATATGCACACCAAATAAAGCGTCAAATATCATCACGCAATAATCTGAACATCGCACCACGATAGTATTGACCATATCGCACGTCGTTGGCGCAATGGCTGGCACAATTTTTGGTACAATCACTGACACTGCGCATACCCCAATATACCCACGCCGTCTTGGCGGGCTGGGGCGATGTCATTTTACACCAACAGTATTTACCGCCCGTATTTTCCATATCGCCGTATTCCGTCCAACCGGTGTCCCAGCCATCTTGGGTGTTGCCGGGGACAACCTCGTTACAGGCGGCCGTGCCAGACACAACACCATACGGGAAAATTACATTCCACAACTGTTGGCCGGCATTCCACCAATGCCCGATGCCATTTATTGCGCGCAACGAATACAGGTTATCAGGCACACTGTTCACATAGTGCGGCCGTATTGTTATGTCCGATGTGTACAGGTACGTAAAACTGACCGTACTGGTGGCATGCGTCCCCTTGTATTCATCATTTACCCAAATTTCTATGCCGTTTATTGCATAGCCATCGGGTTCAACACAGTTTGATTTTGACAGCATCTTTGGCGTGAACGCCGTGTTATACCGTACCGTTGCGTCGGCCGGCAACGATATCTTTTCACCAATTCCGCAATCGTATTTAACGGTATAGGTATCACTGACGCACGTTGCCGCGATTGCTGTACGCATCACAAACAAACAACACAAAGAGATAAATATTTTTCGTGACATGATGGACTGCTATACCTCCTGTTCCCATAATGCGACAAAGCGCAAGTTGTCATCATAATTGAATATAAAAGATGCGCCTGGGGCAACGGTCGCGCCGGCGTCCGTACCATCTGAATACAGAATTTGATAGCCGGCAAACTTTTTCCCATCGGGCGCGACACACACCGACACATCGGGGGTCACAGACGCACCGTATACCAATTTACTGACGTATTTTTTACTGACCGTGCCATTATCACAAACGTATGCCGCCGTATAATCCGCGGGCGTCCATTGCGCAACCAATGTTTTATCAGATGTCCATGTGTACAGATTCAGTTGATATGACGCCAATTCAATATCTTCGCTGACACCGACAGATTCATCAACGTGCGACATTGCCCAACCCGTGAACAGATAACCCGCACGCGTACACCCACCCATATCGACGGGTGGCGTGAACAATTCTCCATATGAAATCTGAATTGATTCAGGTGGCGTACCCGCGCCATCGCCACACGAATACACCAATGTGTATGTACGATCCGGCCATTCTTCGTTTTCCCATTGGGCAACCAAGCGAATATTGTCATCATATTTATATGTAAATGTGCCCGATGGCGCAACAGTGTCGCCGGTATCAGTGCCATCGGTGTACATTATTTTGTATCCCGTAAATTTTGACGTAAATGGACATATTGGGCCGTCTGAATCGCCGGGGTTTACGACCTGAAACGTTTGTCCATATTGACCGACGTGTTTCAATTTCGGTTCGGTCGGCACATCGGCGCATTCACTGCACGCATAGCCAACAGCATAATCTGATGTAATCCACTTTGCGACCAACGTTTTGTCAGAATCGTATGTGTACGTACGCCAATTTTCCGTTCCAACGTCCGCGCCATCCAATGTCCAGCCCGCAAACATATGCCCCGTTTTATAACACGTTCCAATATCGTATCCGGGGACAAACAGCGCGCCATACAATATTGCACGTGATTCCGGCGCATCGCCACCATCGGCGTCACCGCACGAATACGACAGCGTCAATGTTCGCGCGCATGGCGGCGTCATATACGTATGATATGTATTTTTGCCGTCGGACACATTCAGCCCTTGGCCACCACCAGTACCCAAATCAATATAGCAAACCGCACCATCAGGAAACATTACATTCAGCGACGGCGACGTCGTTTTATTTTCAAACAGCCACGCCGACGCCCCACCCGACATATTTATCTGGGTCACGCCCGCCGCACACAGCGGACTGCATTCCCCATTGGCATTGGCGCGCATTCCGTCAATTTCTGGGCCGGCATATTCAGTATAATTATCGGGACAAACGCCAGCCGCGTGCGCCACGCCGGCGACACAAGTACCAGTAATAAAAACCGTCAATAAACAGCGTAGCATCTTCCCTCGGAACACGTAAAAAAAGGACCACTAACAACAGAGAGTGGTCGGGGAGTTAACAAATCATATTCACGGATGATTCTGTCGCCTTTGACTTTCGCCTGTTTTATAGCGATCAGCCCCCCGACCCATTTAGGCCAGGGAATCGGCACGTAACGCACCGATAACAGATTCAATACCCTGTGAAGGTGGGTATCGCGTGAATACGGACTTGTTAAAGTCCTGAACCAAAATCCCTTTTGTGTTCATATGCATTATACAAAAACACGACGCCCTTTTCAATAAAAAAGTATTCATAAAAAACGCCCCGTTGGGGGCGAAAAATGACATGAAAACTGTGAAACGCAATCAGCGTTCATTATGTACGGGCTGGTCAACGAAAATCCAAATCAACCAAACCAGTGCGGCAATACCGATTATGCTGTAAACGATACTGCTGGCGATGGTGGCAGACCCGAAAATCCATGCGACCAAATCAAAACCGAAAATCCCAATCAGTCCCCAGTTCAGGGCCCCGATAAAGGTCAACGGTTTCAAGACATAA
>JAUNMD010000081.1:0-304 GCA_030531915.1 Pseudomonadota bacterium | reverse complement strand
CCAGTCCTCTCATCTTTTTCTCCTTTGTGCAGGTTGTTTTTGTCTGTGATAAGACATGGTAATTATAAATGTTTCGCGCGACACGTGCAATTCGTTTATTACACTTAGGAAAACGTTCTTAGCCGCATAAATCCGCGTATTTTCGGACATATACCGATGCGGATTGCCGCGTTTTTACGCACGTTCCACGATATTTTTTATGGCATAATTTGCACAATTCAGGCCAAATGCGCCCGTAATTGTAATAATAGAACCAAATACGCGACCGGCGGCAACGTTTGGGTTGGCGGGCTCGGTCGAATAA
>JAUNMD010000004.1:3772-25081 GCA_030531915.1 Pseudomonadota bacterium | reverse complement strand
CGCCCCAGTACATTTATTATATTGGACTATACCACAGGTATTGCTGCAACATTGGTTACAATGTTGATTCCGCTGTTTATGTCTGATTTTTCGCGCGGAATTGGTATGGCGCGATTAAATTCGCGGTATCATTTGTGGCTGAATATCGGGGCACTGTTTGCGCCAATGATTGCGGTTGCTATTTCAGGTGTGGCGGGTAATCGTGCGGCGTTCTTTGCATCGGCAATAATTTATTTGGCGGGGTGGGGATTCTTTAAGTATTTTCGTATCGTGCAACAAGATAAACAGATAAAACCCGTCAGCCCACGTCGTACGGCGCGTGCGCTGTGGCGTAATACAGTTGCCTTTTTCAGAAAGCCCGGAATGTTGCGTGCGTATATTGTGAATTTTGGGTATTATGCATTGCGTGCGATGCGTTATCTGTATGTGCCGATTGTAGTCATTGAAAATGGTTTTTCAAATGATGCGTTGGGGTGGGTTTTGACGCTGGGGATTATTCCATATTTGATTTTGTCAGAGGCCATGGCGTATCTGGTGCGCGCGTTTGGTAAAAAGATTTGGTTGGTATCTGGAATGTTATCTTTTGCGGCGCTGTCTGCGCTGGCGACGTTTGTGACAGGGTATCCGTTGTTGGTTATCTTTGTCGCGTGGCAGATTTCGGGTGCATTGATGGAATCGGTGCATGATTTGCTGTTCTTTGATAACACCAGAAAATCTGAACAGACGCGTTTTTATGGTGTATTTCGCACCAGTGTGAATTTGCCGAATGTGGTTGCACCGGTGTTGGCAGCGGGGTGCATTACGCTGTTTGGTGGAACATCGGCGGTATGGGTTGTGACGGCGGTGATTGGTGTACTGACGTCTGTTATTCTGGTTGCCAAAAAATAATTTTTGTACTGCGCTGTTGTCTATTATTTTCGTTGCGTGCGCACGCATTTCTGTGTATGATTCTAGTATCAGAAAAAGGGGAAAATTTAATGGCAAAGAAAGAAACGTCAGCCACTGCTGCACCCGCAAAAAATCCTGCGTTGGAATCTGCATTGGCACAAATTCAAAAACAATTTGGCAAAGAAGCCATCATGAAAATGGGTGATGGTTCACAACAGAATATAGAGGCAATTTCGTCTGGTTCTTTGGGGCTGGATATTGCGCTGGGGATTGGTGGTTATCCACGTGGTCGTATTGTTGAAATTTATGGGCCGGAAAGTTCTGGTAAAACAACATTGGCATTGCACGCCGTGGCAGAGGCACAAAAGAAAGGCGGCACGTGCGCATACATTGATGCGGAAAATGCACTTGACCCATCGTATGCGAAAAAGTTGGGTGTTGATGTTGCTAATCTGATTATTTCGCAACCGGATTCGGGTGAACAGGCGTTGGAAATTGCAGATACACTGATTAAATCTGGTGCGGTTGACGTGGTTGTAATTGACTCGGTCGCGGCACTGGTGCCCAAGGCAGAATTGGAAGGAAATATCGGCGATTCTTTCGTTGGTACAACCGCGCGTTTGATGTCACAGAGTTTGAAAAAATTGGCGGGTTCGGTATCGCGCAGTAATACGTTGCTGATTTTCATCAACCAGATTCGTATGAAGATTGGTGTTATGTTTGGTAATCCAGAAACAACATCGGGTGGTAATGCGTTAAAGTTCTATGCGTCTGTACGTTTGGACATTCGTCGCACCGGCCAGATTAAAGACAAAGAAAACGTTATTGGTAACGAAACCCGTGTCAAGGTTGTAAAGAATAAGGTTGCACCACCATTCCGCACGGTTGATTTCAAAATCATGTATGGCGAAGGGATTTCACGCATCAGCGAAATCTTGGATATGGGTGTGAAATATGACCTGATTGAAAAGGCAGGCAGTTTCTATTCGTACAACAATGAACGTATGGGTCAGGGCGAGGCGAATGCACGTCAGTGGCTGAAAGATCACAAGGAAGTGCAACAGGAATTGTTGGACAAGATTATGGCGCGTGCGTCTGGTATTGCCGAAGAAATGACCACCGGCCCATCCGATGACGACGCGGACGATGATGCAATGCCAATGGACGAATAAAAGGCAAAAAAACGATGGGAACAGATGCATAACAACAAAGGGGACAAACATGAGAGATATTGACGAATGGTAAAGTGACAGAAAAGTTTTTATTCAGATAACCAAAACAAAGGAACATGCATGAAACTTTCCAGAACATTTGCGTTGGCGGACATTGTGTTGCGCGCGCATATCTTGAACCCATTGTGGTGGCCACGTGACAAACGTCGTGAACATAGATGTAATGTTGCGGCAACCGCCATTCCACGGTATATGGCGCGTTATGTGCCGGCCGCCGGCACTGTGCCAGAGGTTCGTCCCGTCCACAACGACAAACGTGAAAAGATTTGGACACTGTGGTTACAGGGCGAAGACAAAGCACCAGAATTGGTCAAGGCATGTTTCCGCAGTATTCGTGCAAATTGCAAACAGGAATTGGTTGTCTTGGATGAAAACACCATTTGGGACTATATCACGTTGCCCCCAGAAATTGTTGCAAAACGCAAAGCGGGTCAAATAAAGCATGCGCACTTTGCCGATATTTGTCGCGTTGAATTGTTGTATGAACATGGTGGTATTTGGTTGGATTCAACCGGATTTGCAACCGCGCCAATTCCAGATGAAATTATAAATCAGGACTTCTTTGTCTATATGGCGGGAAATATGGTTGGCAGTGCGTACAGTTTTATTCAGAACTGTTTCATTCGTGCACGCAAAGGGTCTTATTTGTTGGCGGCGTGGCGTCAGATGATTCTGAATTTCTGGACGCGTGAACCCCGTGAATTTGATTACTTTATGCACCAGTTGATGTTCAAATCATTGGTTGAACACGACCCTGTTGCCAAAAAGTATTTTGATGCGATGCCCCATATTGACCAAGCACCAACGCATGCGCTGTGGTGGTCGGTCGCGAATGAACCATATACCAAGAAGTTGTTCAAAGAATATACGTCGGGTGCGTTCTTTCAGAAAACAACGTATAACAGCCCGTGGGCGAAAAATCCAATCCCAGGCAGCATCGCGGACGAGATGATAAATCACATGTACAAAACGAAAACCAAAAAATAAGAAAAGGAAAATATATGCCTGCAATTTCTGTGATAATACCGATATACAATGTGGAAAAGTATTTGCGCAGATGTTTGGACAGTGTATTAAACCAAACTTTTTCTGATTGGGAGGCGATTTGTGTCAATGACGGCAGTCCAGATGGATCTGCCGCCATTTTGTCTGAATATGCCGCCCGTGATGCGCGATTCAAAATTGTGAACAAGCCAAATGGTGGTCTGTCGGATGCGCGCAATGCCGGTATGGCGGTGGCAACGGGTGATTATGTTTTGTATCTGGACAGTGACGATTTTATTCACCCCCAGACGATGGAAATTACGCATTATCTGGCGACACGCGATAATTCTGATATTGTGTCGTTCACGTATGACAGAATTTATCGTCCGCAACTGATGGTGCGGCATGTGTTGCATATGGATACGGATTCTGTTGTGCCGTATCGCATGCACAAAAAATATGATGTGACACGCATTAAAACATTGTTGACCGATGACGTATATAAATATGCAACGGAACGTGCGCATAATGCATTTAATCCGCGTCGCAAATGGCTGATTAAACACTGTCAGGTGTGGAAGAATTTATATCGTCGCAGTTTGATTGCGGACACACCATTTATCAAGGGGATTTTGTTCGAAGATTTCCCGTGGTGGAGTGCGATTATGTTGAAAAATCCGGTTGTGACGATTGCGCCGTTGCCACTGTATTTCTATGTGCCGAATTTTGGTGGAATTGTTTTGTCTGCGAAACAGTTGCGCATAATGCAGAGTTTGTGCACCGGAATCGAAACATCGTACAAGTTGTATAAAGAGCAGGCGACCCCATATCAAATGGACGCATGGTCACGCAAATTCCGCTGGTACTTTATCAAGTGGGCATATCGCAAGATTAAATATCTGGACAATGCGGACGATGTTGCGTTGGCGCAGAAATGTTTTTCAAATTTGAAAAATTGCGGTGCGCTGGACACGCCGCCATACGGGTGGGCGCGCAAAATCAGATGCGGAATTGCAGAATTTATTAAATGTGGGTGTTGCATAAAATGAAACGTAAAACAATCGCGATATGTCTGCGTGATATGCAGGTTGGTGGCGTTGAATCCGTGGCGATTCAGACGATTGCCGCGTTGTTGGCGCGCGGGGACGTGGACATTCGTGTGATAACATACACGAATATCAGTGTTCCACAATATCGCGATTGGTTTGCGGCGCATCCAGATGTGAAATTGACCGCATTGTACCCATGCCGGTTTTTGGGAACGCAGATGCCGCACTTTTTCCTGTGGCGAATTATAAAACACGTGGCGCGTGATATATACCGATTTGGTAAATATATGATGATGTCATCGCATCGTTTTGATGATGTTGATGTGTTTATTGATTACTATAATTTTTCATTTGCGCGCGAATTAAAAAAGTTTCGGGGCAAAAAAATCACATGGTGGCATTCGTCGATTGATGCGCTGTATGCGCAGGGGCGCATGCGGTACATGCCAATGTATGATAAATTGGTAATGCTGACCCGTGACGCGGCAGCGGAATTGCGTGCCAAGTATCCCGAATATTCTGACAAGATTATTCAGATTTATAATCCGATTGATATCGCGCGGGCGCGTGAATTGGCAACCGCGGGTAAATTTATTCGCGGCGACTATTTCGTATGTGTTGCGCGAATGACGCACGATAAAGATATTGAAACGGTTTTGCGCGCATTTGATATGTTCTGGCAAAATGCGGGGCGGCCCAATATAAAAATGGTTTTTGTTGGTGATGGTGATATGCGTGGTGAATATGAGCAGATTGCGCGTACATTGCCGGCATCGCATCAGATTGAATTTGTTGGTCGCACCGCAAACCCATTTGGGTATATGGCGCACGCCCGTGCAAATATATTGTCCAGTTATGCCGAAGGCTTGCCCACCGTGTTGATAGAGGCTGCGGCCGTCGGTACATTGAATATTGCGTCGGATTGTCGCAATGGCCCACGTGAAATTTTGATGGACGGACGGGCAGGGTTACTGTTTGCACCTGGTGATGCAACGGATTTGGCACTGCGTATGATGGACGCATGGACGCGTCGCGCGGATACAGAAAAAATGATAGACACGGCGGGAAAAAATCTGTCGCGTTTTGACGCTACAAAAATCACAGAACAGATAATGAAAGTGATAAAGTGAATAAGTTTTTAGTGTGATACTAAATCATTGTATTACTAACAAAAACGGGGCATTGCCCCGTTTTTGTTATATTCCTGTTTTTACAAAACGCGATGGGATTGTTGTAACCCATTTCAGGCCCAGCATCGCGGGCTTGTTCAAATCATAAATTGGGCGCAGGAATGTTTGCAATATGCGCGCCGCGCGCATTGAATGATTTTTGTTTTTTGCGTGCGTAATGATGTCAATCGTGCGCGCGCGCTTTTTCAGGTGCGCGCCCCATGATGCGGTGCGATCGCCAATTTTATTTTTTATCATATCCAAATCCACGCCGCCAAAATGCAACAGGTACAAATTTTTATCAATGTGGAAATTTGTGCCTTTGACACTGTGGAAACCACTGCCCCAAATGCGGGGGCGGAATAAAACAACTGGTTTTGTATAACGCGTGGACAGAACTGCATATTTGCGCTGGGTCAAAAATGGCGCGTTCATATCCAATGCGTGCTCAGATTCCAAATCCATTCCGACGTCCAGACCCAATCCAGATACCGTTGTGCGATTTTTGATTTTTGCCAAATACTGTGGCAATGTTGTTTTAAGGTCTGGGTCAACAACCAAAAATTCATCACAATCGCAACCGATGACAATATCATACCCGTCGGCGAATAATTTTTTTGCCAAATCAGATAATAACAATATGCGTGTCTTGTCCCCGCGTTGGCGTTCTTCGTCACGATGGGGTAATTTTTTAATGTTGGCGTTTGCGTGACCCGATGGGATTTTTTGATCCAATCCGTCCAGATAGATATACAGGTTTTCAGCTCCGATTTGTCCGCCGTAATATTTAATCCAGCGGTTCAAGAAAAATTCATCATTGCGTGCCATCGTTACGGCGGCAATACGAATATCAGATTTTTGTGGTTGTGTTTTTTTCATTTACAGCCCCTCGATAAATATCTTGCGCAAAGCGTGTTTGATATGACAATATGTGATTTTTATTGGGTTGCGCGTCAATAACCATTTGATATATTCATCGCCCCATGTGCGATGCGCCGATGCCAAAATCATATCGCGCACGTCGGGTGACACGTGGCGCAAGATATACAAAATGCGATTTCCCAATGCACCGTCTGCGCGACTGAACGCGACCTTTTTCATAAATGGCATACCGCGACGGAACAGGGCGGCAACATTGTTATACACGCTGCGCCCAGGGCAATTATACAGACACGCAAATTTTACGTGATGCGCGCGCAGCATTTCGGTGAAACCCTGTTCATACAGGTATGTGATTGACCCCTTGTCAGGTTGATGGGTAATGGCGCGCATAAATTCATCGTACCATGGGGACAAGAATACATTTTTGCGCATACCGATAAACCATGACTGAATATGCGGACGTGATGCCGTCGGGTTATACACCAAACCAAATGCGTCGCGATTTAATTTTTCCATACGGGTCAGTGATGGTTCTAGGTTCATCAGTGGGCCATACACAGAATCATTTACCATATACACAAATTCATAATTTCTCAGAATATCGGCGTCAGCCGCATACATGTATGCGCGTTTGTACGAACCAAAATCGTATTCGCCGTGACGCTGTGCGGTCGCGTGCAGGACGTATGGTGCAACCCGCTGTAATTCAGCGGCACTGCAATCAGAATCCATGCACAGCACAACATCGCCGCATGCCGCCAATGCCTGAATATAAAAAATCAGTGATTCATCAATTAAACCGTGGGCATTATAACCCGCCAAAAGAAATAATCTGCGTTTCATGTATATATAATGTACACATTTTTTATGGAAATTTCAACAACAGGATAAAAGTCAAAAAAATGCGCCATTTGGCGCATTTTTTATTCAACGTTTTTACGTGTCTTTTTACGAATGTTGCTGTCCAATTCTTTCTTGCGCAGACGAATTGTTGCGGGGGTAACCTCTACCAATTCGTCGTCCTGAATATAGGACAGGGCTTCTTCCAGTGACATCTTGCGCGGTGGGGCCAAGAACAGTTTTTCATCAGCGGTTACGCTGCGCACATTGGTCAGTTCTTTACCCTTGACTGGATTTACCTCCAAATCATTTTCTTTGCTGTGTTCGCCGATAATCATACCGGAATAAACCTCGGTCTGGGGGCCAACAAACAGTGTGCCACGTGGTTGCAGGTTGAACAGGGCATATGTCGCGGTGACACCGTTTTCCATTGATACCAGCACGCCTGGGCGATACTGAACAATCGGGCCACGATATGGGCCATATTTATCAAATACGCGGTTCATAATACCCGTGCCACGTGTGTCGGTACGAAATTCTGACAGGTAACCAATCAACCCACGCGATGGCGCAGAAAATACGATACGTGTTTTACCCGCACCGGACGCCTTCATTTCAGTGATTGTCGCCTTGCGCTTGGTCATCTTTTCGATAACAACGCCGGAAAATTCATCGTCAACGTCGATAACAACTTCTTCGATTGGTTCTAACTTTTCGCCGCCTTCACCTTCGTGCATGACAACGCGTGGACGCGATACAGACAATTCAAACCCTTCGCGGCGCATTGTTTCAATCAAAATACCCAGCTGCAATTCACCACGACCGGAAACCTCGAACGATTCATTGTTCGCACTTTGTGTGACCTTTAACGCGATGTTGGTTTCTGCCTCTTTGAACAGGCGTTCGCCAATCATACGTGATGTCAATTTCTTGCCCGATTTACCGGCCAATGGCGATGTGTTCACAAAGAATGTCATGGTCAGGGTTGGTGGGTCAATAGGCATTGCAGGAATTGGTTCTGTAACCGATGGATCGCACAGGGTGTCCGCCACAGTTGCCTTGGAAAAACCGGCAACGACGACGATGTCGCCCGCAGATGCGCTGTCGCGTGAAATTTTTTCAACCCCGCGGTGTTCAATGATTTTTGTAATCTTGGCGTTTTCAACAAATTCGCCTTGCATATTGATTGCCTTGACCGCTTGGCCGACGCGAACCGTGCCGGATTCGATTTTACCGGTCAAAATACGACCAACATAGGGATCGGCCTCCAACGTGGTGGCCAACATAGAAAATGGCGCATCCAGTTGGCAACGTGTGCCATTGCAATCAGGTGCGGGCACATGGTTTACAATCAGTTCGAACAGTGGTGTCAAATCTTTGTGTTCATCATTCAAATCGCGCACCGCCCAACCATCACGACCAACGGCGTACAGATATGGAAAATCCAACTGTTCATCGGTTGCACCCAATTTATCAAACAGATCAAATGTTTCACTCAGCACTTCGTCAGGGCGCGCATCGGAACGATCAACCTTGTTTATGCAAACGATTGGACGCAGCCCCAGTTTCAATGCCTTGGACAAAACGAATTTGGTCTGGGGCAGGGGCCCTTCGGCCGCATCAACCAACAGAACCACACCATCAACCATGGACAAAATACGTTCCACTTCGCCACCAAAGTCCGCGTGCCCCGGGGTGTCAACGATATTGATTTTGTAATCGTGCCACAAAATAGAGGTTGGCTTTGCCGAAATAGTAATACCGCGTTCGCGTTCAATATCGCCACTGTCCATGACGCGATCTTCGACCTTTTCATTGGCGCGGAATGTGCCGGCCTGTTTCAACATATTGTCGACCAAGGTCGTTTTGCCGTGGTCAACGTGTGCAATGATTGCAATATTGCGAATATTCATGTGTTTTGCCTTAAAATTTTTTCGTAACCGCTAGATTATACCATAATTTTCAAAATTCAAGAAATTATGATTAAAAATTACTTAAAAAATTGACATTTTAATAAATTTGTCTATATTGTATGTGGAACAAGGGGTATTTAACATGGACAGATTTGATTTATTGTATGTTGATTGGGATGCGACGATTGCAAAGTTTTTTGCATCGGTCGAAGATGTGTTGGACGCGAATTATGAACGCTTGGCACGCAAGACAAAGAAAACGGTTGATTTTTATGACAGGGCGCATGAATTTCATCGCTCTTTTGATAAATTGCGCAAAATTGCAGAAAATCCGCGTAAATATGCGGACTATGCCACACGCGTCAAAGAAGATATGCTTATCGCGCCCAGTGTGTTTATTCCATACGGCACGCAAGACAACACCATGTATTTGGAATACACGTATATGTTGCGCGCATTGGAAAACTTTTACAGAAATGAAAAGTTTGATTTTGAACAGCGCAATTTACTGACTGCGATAAAGAAATGGAATTACGTGGTGTCAAAAAACAAATTCAAAGATTTGTATTTTGGATTTTTGCCACTGAAATATTTTGCAGCGAAAAAGCAATTCCAGAAATAAATTACAGAAATAAAAAAAACGGGGCATTGCCCCGTTTTTTAATGCTTGCCACCAATCTTGGTGCGGCCACCCATCAGGGGTTGCAACTTCTTTGGAATATTCACGCTGCCGTCGGCATTCTGGTGATTTTCCAAAACAGGCACAAGTGCACGTGGCACGGCAATACCCGTGTTATTCAGTGTCGCAACGTATTGCACATCGCCGTTTGCATCACGATAACGGGTGTTGGTGCGGCGCGCTTGGAATTGACCGATGGACGAACAACTGCCCAATTCTTTGTATGCATTTTCAGATGGAACCCATGCCTCAACATCGTTCATTTTAACCTTGTTGAAACCCATGTCGCCGGTGGAATTTGCAATTACGCGATATGGCAATTCCAAATCTTCCATAACCTCGCACAAATTGTTCAAAATGTGTTCGTGCATTTCATTCGACTGCGCTGGGGTGCAATAGATATACTGTTCCACCTTGTTAAACTGGTGGAAACGGGCCAGCCCACGTGTGTCGCGTCCCGCCGCACCGGCTTCTTTGCGAAAGCAGGGTGAAAATCCAGCGTATTTAATTGGCAAATCGCGTTCGTTCAGAATTTCGCCACCGTGCAGCGAGTTCAAAATGATTTCCGCCGTGCCCGCCAAACAACGATCTGTGCCCGCCAGCATAAACACGTCGTTATCCATCACCGACAGGTCAGAGCCCATAAAGTGGCCCGCGTCGAAAATCGTTTGTGGTTTGGTGATAGATGGGCATTCAATAAATGTGAACCCTTTTGCAATCAATTTCTGAATAACATATGTTTCAATCGCCAGTTGCAATTCGGCGGCTTCGCCAACCAATGCGTATGTGCGTGTGCCGCAAATCTTGCCGATTTTTTCAGGCAACCACCAACCATTCATGTCCAGCAAATCCCACTGGGCACGTGGGGTGAAATCAAATTCGCGTGGCGCGCCGACACGACGAACCTCTACGTTTGCACTGTCGTCTGGGCCGATTGGGGCGGACGCATCTGGAATTTGTGGTACGCGATGCATTAAATCATTCAGCGCGGCTTCTTTGTCCGCCAATTCCGCCATGTCTGCGGCGATTTCGTTTGCAATTTCCTTGCTGCGTGCAATCAATGGGGCTTTGTCGGTTGCGGTTGGAATTTCACGTGTAACCTTGTTCTTTTCAGCCGTCATTGTTTGTGTCGCTGTTTTCAATTCGCGCACGCGTGCGTCCAATGCCAACAGTTCGTCAATGTGATCTTCGAATCCCTTGACACGGCATGCGTTTTTAACCACGTCTGGGTTTTCGCGAATAAATCTGATGTCCAACATTTTCTAAATCCTTCGGGTTTTTATGTATGTGCTTTATAATAAGGTTGTGCGATGTAAATCGCAATTATTTTATGTAATTAAATATGCAAAAATTATTCCCCCAACGGGGACGAGATGCGACTGAAAAATACATAAATATCTGACATAACGCGGGTATTATAATTTTATTTCAGGGCAAAATCAATATAATCTTTGATTTGCGTGCGCCGTGCTGTTATGCTATGCTGTGCGAAAATAATAGTACAAAAAGGAAAGGGTATCATGACCGATATTGTTATGTATGATGTGATTATTCTGGGGTCTGGGCCGGCGGGTCTGACGGCGGCACTGTATTGCGCGCGCGGTGGAAAAAAGACCATCGTTCTGGGTGGCGATACACTGGGCGGCCAGATGGCGGGCATTGCCAAATTGGAAAATTACCCAGGGTGGGCCGGCAATGGCGCAGAACTGGCGGAATTTATGAAAAATCAGGCAACATCATTCGGGGCAGAGGTTGTATTCACATCTGCCAAAACAATTTCGGGTGATGCGATTGGCGCATTTAATGTCGCGTGCGACAATGGCCAAAAATACGTTGGCAAATCTGTCATCATTGCCACCGGTGCATCACCACGCAAATTGGAAATCGCGGGTGCGCGCGAACTGTTTGGCAAGGGGGTATCGTATTGCGCCACATGTGATGGATTCTTTTACTATGACAAAGAAGTCATTGTTATCGGTGGTGGCAACAGTGCACTGAACGACGCGTTGTATCTGTCTGACATTGCCAAGACCGTAAAAATCGTATATCGCAAGGGTGCGTTCACCCGTGCCGAGGCAATCGTGCGCAGCCGCGTTGCCGAACGCGAAAATATTGAATGCCTGTTTAATACCGATTTGGTTAAAATTGAACAGACCGCCGATGATCGTTTGGCGGCCACCACCACCACCGGTGATGTCATCACCGTTGACGGCATTTTCGTCGCCATCGGGCACGAGGCCAACACAGATTACCTGACCGAAGATGTCACCCGTGACAACATGGGTCGCATTGCCCCATCTGCATTGCCCACCGGTATGTTTGTTGCCGGCGACGTTGAATCCGATATAAAAATGCAGATTGCAACCGCCGTCGGAACGGGATGTACGGCGGCCATGGACGCCATCGCATACCTGAATAAATTATAATGGCACATCTGGCGCGCGGGGCGGCGGCTCATGTAACTAGTTGTACACTTCGCCTTCGCCCCACGTGTCATCTGTACCATTCTAATTTATTCGTGGTCGGCTGACACTACGCAACCCGCATCACGCATATCTACCGCCATTCTAATTTATTCAAATTTGCCTATTCATAATCGGCACAAAACATTTTTCCCTTGTGTCCAGTTTCTTTTTATTCTAGTATTCTTTTGCCGGTGGGTGTTCCATTGGCGGGGTGTCGAAACCCTTTATCAAGATGACCGCACAGTGCGGCATAAAATACAGACGGTAGAGATTTCGGCATCGCATGGATTTGCGTCCTTGCGATGTTTTGTTTTCTTGTGCCGTCACCCCCAACCAAGCGGTTGGAGGGTGGCTGAATATATTGAATATGCCCACAATTCTTGATAATTGTTTCGAACCTCCAACCACCTGAATTGTTTCGGTGGTTTTTTGTTTGTGAAAAACAACACATGGGGGTGTGAAATGAGAAAACTGTTTGCGATTCCACTGATGCTGGTCACGATGCCGTGCGCATTTGCAGTAACGCTTGACCCAATCTTAAATCCAGACCTGAAACCTTATTATTCATCATTGTCTGATTGCGCAAAGAACTGTTCGCTGGCGGCGTGTTATTCAGCACCAGCAGATGTGTGCCCAACGGGGTGGACGAATAAGTCCGGTACGTGTACACGTACGTCCGGTACAACCCACGATACAACCAATCACAGATATGTAACAACAATGTATGGTTCGTGCAGCACCACCACAGAATTGCAATGGTACTGCGCCAAGGCGTGTGATGCGGACGTATGTCGTACATGTTGCAGTGTCGCGTCTGGTGTGGTTGTGGGTACGTGCACAGCGTGTAATCAACTGTAATCAAGGGTGAGAGATATGAAAAAAATTATTACTGCATTATTTGTTATGTTTATTGTGAATGTTGCGCATGCGGCATGCACGACAACAACATCTTATTCGTGCGAGGCCGGTTACTACTTGGTTGGTTCAAATTGTTATCGGTGTCCGTCGGTGGGTGACCAGTATCCAACAACGGCCGATAAAAATACCGATGGCATAACATCGTGTTGCTTTGCATCAGGAACGACAGTGGAATTTGAAAACAGCATTGGTTCTGGGACAGAGGTATATCAAGAAAAGTGTTGTTATTCAGAATAAAAAATCAGCGCGCCAATGGCGCGCTGTTCTTTATTTCTTGCCGAAATGTTTTTTCAATGTTTGGTATGCATTATTTACCTTGGTAAATTCAGCGGCGTTTGCCGTACCACCCGTATCGGGGTGGTATTTTTTTGCCAACGCACGGTACTTTGCACCAATTTCGCGCATTGTTGCCGTCGGGGGCAGCCCCAGCGTTCGGGCGCGCGCGTGGCGCGACATGGTCAAATGCACTGCGCCCCATGATAAAATCATTCAAGAATTTTACATAGTCCGCTTCGTCCTTGTTGGCGGTGTCCTTGTCTTTCAATGGCGCGCCAAATGTTTGGCGTTCCCAATCGGCCTCAATTTCATCAGGGGTCATATCGGCATAGAAATTCCAATTCTTGTTATATTCCGCCGCGTGTTCCTGACAGAACCACCAATAATCTTTCAAATCGCGCGATTTTGGCGCGCGACATGTACCGGCCTTGTTGCAGCCCGTATGATCGCATTTACGTATCATTTTATATCATCCATTGATTTTGCATGGCCCAGTGGGTGATGCGCCACAACCGTTTCGCGCAGTTGTTCCGGCATCACGTGGGTATAAATTTGCGTTGTTGAAATATCTTCGTGTCCCAGCATTGTTTGTATCGCGCGCAGGTTCGCGCCCCCCGCTAACAGGTGCGACGCAAACGAATGACGCAGTACGTGTGGTGACACGCGGTGTGGGTCAATGCCAGCCAGCACGGCGCATTTTTTCAGTATCTTGAAAAAACCATCGCGGGTGATGTGACCGGATGCGCCGCCGGACGGAAAAACATATTTTGATTTTTCGTCGTCACGCATCGCCAGCCATTTATTCAATGCCGCAACCGCGCCCGCGTGCATGGGGACAATGCGTTCCTTGGCCCCCTTGCCATGAATCAGTAATTTATCGCCCAGAATTGCGGTTACGGGTAATTCACACAATTCTGATACGCGCAGGCCCGATGCATACACCAATTCAATCATCGCGCGCAGGCGCACCGAATTTTTTATGTCGCCCGCCGATGAAATCAATAATTCTATTTCGTCGACCGTCAAAAATTTGGGCAGCGGCCGCGACCGTTTTGGTAATTCCAGATTTGCTGTTGGATTTTCTGTAATAATTTTTTCCAACATTAAAAATTTGTAAAATCCGCGCAGTGCACTGGCGTGGCGCGCGATGGACGATGCCTTGTCGGGCAGGGACGCCAGATAATTCTGGACATCGTCCGCCGTCGCAGACATCAGACCATTTGGTAACGCCGCATCGGCCGCACGCAAATCCGCACTGTAACTGTCCAGTGTTTTTGCGCTGCGTCCTTTTTCGGCGGACAGGGCCTCTAAAAACACGTCTATATAGTTCATGGATACAATACAACTTCGGTCATGTTTTGTGGGGCGGGAAATGATATAATCATCAGCACCACCAGAATAATAATCAGTGACCAAATTATAATCTTGTTACGTGTCGCGTGATTGCGTCTGTTGTTCAGTGGCATAGTGTTTCCCCATTAAATTGTATCAAAACTGGCGATAAATGTTGCCGCCATGGCGATAATAATCAGTTGTGGCGCAACGATTGCCAGCATTGGTGGCAATGCGCCCGTCGCCCCCAGTGCGTTAAACATATTGGTTAAAAAGTACAGGGCAAAGCATGTGATAATACCCAATGCAAATTTTGTCCCAAAACTGTAATTACGGCGTTGGCGGGTTTGCGAAAACGCAATTCCCAATGTCGCCATCGCAACCAATGACAGTGGCAAAAACGCCAGTGTCCACAGTTGCACCCAATGCCCGCGTACCGGTGCACCAATGGATTCCATCTTTTTAATAAATGATGGTAATTGCCAGAATGAAATCTGGTCTGGTTGCAGGTATCTGTCCAGAACGGTGCGTGGGTTCAGCAGTGTTTTTGTTTGCCATGCGCGGGTTTTCATTTGGCCGTTTTCGTCCCATACGTTGGCGCGTGCGGCATTTAATCCATCGTCCGACAGGGTGATATTTTCGGCCTCGACCCGGGCGGTCAATTTGAAAGACGTATCCTGGGCATATACGGTTGCGTTTTGAAATTCCAACGCGTCGCCCGATTTGCGCATGCCGGTTGCGTTCATCGTGATGTAACCAGCATCGGACGATTCACGCAGCCAAATTGCCCCATCAATCAATTTCAGGTGGTCTGATGTGATGGTCTGGTTACTCAGTTTAACCGAATACGGGTTCACGACCGTGGTTGCAAATATGCCAATCAGCACCGCGCCCAGTAAAAATGGACGTGACGACTGGTACGGGGACAGGCCCGCACTGGCGACAATAATACTTTCGCTGGATTTGGTCAGGTTATAAGACGCCAACAGCGTTCCCATAAACACCGCCAGTGGTAAAAACAGTGGCACATATTCCAACAGACGTGTCCATGATTCCGCCAATGCCGCCCCCGCCGTCGGATTTGATGGCAGACGTTCAACAAACGTAATTGCAAAAATAATGCCGCATACGACCAGCATTACCAGTCCAACGCCTGAAAAGAAACGTCGCAACAGGAATCTGGTCAAAATAGATGGTTTCAGTATCATAATTAAAAAGTATAACCTGTTGAATTGATAATTGCAAAATTAAAATGAATGCTTATAATTTCAGATACGAAAGATAGGATTTACGAAAATGGATAAAAGACCAATCTCGCGCGAGGGGTTTGACTCGCTGGTGAAAGAATTAAAAGACCTGAAAGAAGTTCAGCGTCCGGAAATATTGAAAACTGTCCAATGGGCGCGTTCGCTGGGTGATTTGTCTGAAAACGCCGATTACAGCGCGGCCAAGGAAAAGCAACGTCAGATTGACAAGCGTATTCAGTTTATCGAAGGGGTGATTGAAAACGCCGCGATTATTGATGTGGATTCGCTGACCGGTGACCGTGTGGTGTTTGGCGCGCGTGTCGTTGCCGAAGACGAAGATGGTAATCGTATGCAGTGCCGGATTCTGTCGGACATTGAATCTGATGGCAAACAGGTTATTTCGTGCACATCGCCGGTTGGACGTGCCATGATTGGCCGATGCGTTGGCGATACATGTATTGTAAAATTGCCATCTGGCGAAAAAGAATACGAGATTTTGGAAGTTAAATTCAAAGAATAATCCGCATATGCCTGTACGCGTCTTGCCTGATTTTTTGATAAACCAGATTGCCGCCGGCGAGGTTGTAGAACGTCCCGCCAGCGTGGTCAAAGAACTGGTTGAAAATGCGCTGGACGCGGGTGCAGACCAGATTATGATTGATGTCGCCGATGGCGGACGTACGCTGATTACGGTCGTTGATAACGGGTCGGGAATGTCGCGTGATGATTTGACGCGCAGTATTACGCGTCATGCAACGTCCAAGTTGCCCGATGATGATTTGCTGAATATAAACTTTATGGGTTTTCGTGGCGAAGCGTTGCCGTCAATCGCGTCTGTGTCTGATATGACGATTGATACGTGCAATGGCGCGGACGAAAATGGTTGGCGACTGGACGCGAATACCGGTGATGTGCGGCCATCTGATTGGGACGCGGGGACGCGCATTCGTGTGGCAAACCTGTTTGCGCGCACGCCTGCGCGGTTGAAATTCTTGCGTGCGGATCGGGCGGAAATGATTTCTGTGTTGGACGTTGTGCGTCGTCTGGCCATGGCGCGGCCCGATGTCGGATTTACACTGAATAACAAATGGCGATTTCCAAAAAATCAAAATATGCGCGACCGCATTGTTGCGGTTATGGGTGATGATGTCGCGGGGCGTATGATACCGGTTGATGCATTCAGCGCATCGGATGCCGGAATTGAATTACACGGTTTTATTTCAGAACCAACGTTGCGACGTGCATCGTCGGTGGATCAATATCTGTTTGTAAATGGCCGTCCGGTCAAGGACAAGGTTCTGGTTGGTGCATTGCGCGCGGCGTATATGGACGTTATGCATGCGCGTGAATTTCCGCTGTGCGCGCTGTATTTAACCGTGCCACCGCGCAGTGTTGACGTAAATGTTTCACCCGCCAAGACAGAGGTGCATTTTTTAGAGCCGGCGCATATTCGTGGGTTTATTATCAAAAATCTGCGGGCGGCATTGGCGCGCACAATGAATGATGCGCCCGCAATAGATGTGGCGCACCATGCGCCACGTGAATTTGAAATGGCGGTCGCCGCCGCACCAATCAGTCCGATTAGTCCCACCACAATGCGTATGGATTTTGGCATTACACCCGCCACGTTGCGCGTGCATCAGCCAGCACAGGGCGAGGTTTTTACCCCCGCCGTATCTGCGCCGTCGCCTGTGTCACCGATTGCGCCATCTGATACCGATGCGATGCAACCATTGGGGCGCGTGATTGGCCAGATTGGTAACAAGTATATTTTGGCGGCATCGGGCGATAATCTGGTTGTGGTTGACCAGCATGCGGCGCATGAACGCATCACGTATGAACGCCTGCGCCAGCATGCGATAAAGACGCAACCGCTGTTGACGCCGATTGTTGTTTCCATGCGTGGTGATGACGTGGCGGCTGTGTTGACCGTTGCGGACGAAATGCGGGCGTCGGGGCTGCATATCGATGCGTTTGGTGACGATGCCATTGCTATTTTTGAAAAGCCCGCCGATTGGGATTTGAATTGGGCAAACCTGTTTCATGACATCGCGGACGAGGTTCGCGCCAACGGTCATTCGTCGCAACTGGGTGAACGGTTGCATTTGAAATTGGCGAATTATGCGTGCCATCACAGTGTTCGTGCGGGTCAGGCGTTGGATATGGCGTCATGTGATGCGTTGCTGCGTGCGATTGAAAATACAACGCGCGCGGGACAATGTAATCATGGCCGACCGGTGTATAAATTTATTCCCATTGCCGATATGGACGCATGGTTTGAACGTATATAAAAACAGGGGGCGCAAGCCCTTGTTTTTTGCCTTTACAGGTGCGCTTTTTTTTACTATCTTTTGTGCATAAATACCAAGGAGAAATAGCATGGAAGAAACAACAGTCGTTGTTGAAAATGGTGCAAACATTGCACAGACCGCAACAGGGGATTGGTGGGGAATGTTGCTGTATTGTGCGGTCGTGTTTGGAATAATCTATCTGTTTATGGTGCGTCCGAACAAGCGCAGAATGGCGGAATACCAGAAAATGTTGGATTCATTAAAGGTTGGTAATCGCGTCATGGCGGCGGGCATTTATGGCACTATTAAAAAGATAAATGAAAAAACAATAGAAATGGAAGTGGCCAAAGGTGTTGTTATTGAGGTAAATAAAAACGCCGTTGCCAGTGTTGAATAATAAAGGGTTGTGATATGTTTAAGAAACTGGCAATAGTTTTTGTTGCGGTGTTTGGTGTGTTGCTGGCGGTGCCGACAATGTCGCCGAAATTAGCACCTTATTTCCCATCATGGGCGCGTCCGATTCCATTGGGATTGGATTTGAAGGGCGGTGCGCAGTTGTTATTGGAAGTGGACACAAACACCATGTTCCAAGAAAAATCAGCGCAACTGTATGACGAAGCGCGCAGCGCGATGATTGATCGTGACCGTGGGGTTATTCGTTTTTCAAATCTGCGCAATGTTGACGGTGTTGTGTCATTGGTCGTTCGCGAAGATGACGATGTATCGCGCGCCAAGGGACGCTTGAAGAGTGTCTTGGGATCTGGGGTTGATATTTCGTCATCTGGTCGCACGATTACATTAAAGTACACCGAAAAGCAGAAAGAAGAAATGGTCAAAGACGCATTGGCGCGCAGTATTGAAATCGTGCGTCGTCGTATTGATGCGTTGGGAACAAAAGAACCATCTATTCAATCACAGGGTGGCAAATACATTCTGATTCAGTTGCCTGGGGTTGATAATCCGGAACATATCAAGGATTTGATTGGCCAGACAGCCAAGATGACGTTCCATTTGGTAAATGAAAATGTTACACAGGAACAGATTGCATCTGGGCGTGCACCAAATGGTACACAATTCTTGCCATACATGGAAAATCCGCAACAGGTTGTGCCGGTGTACAGTCGTGTAGAGGTGTCGGGTGAATCGCTGAAAGATTCACAGGCCGATTTTGATCAGAATAATATGCCGGTTGTAACGACGGCGTTTGATGCGACCGGTGCGCGCAAGTTTGCACGTCTGACCACAGAACACGTCAACGAACGTTTTGCGATTGTTTTGGACGGCAAGGTTTTGTCTGCGCCAACAATTCGTGAACCAATCCCAGGGGGCCGTGGCCAGATTTCTGGTGGATTCACATTGCAAGGGGCGAAAGATTTGGCGGTGTTGTTGCGCAGTGGCGCATTGCCAGCACCATTACAGGTTATCGAAGAACGCACGGTTGGTGCGGGTCTGGGCGCGGACGCGATTGAGGCGGGCCGTGTCGGATCGGCGGTTGGTGTGTTGTTCGTAATTCTGTTTATGTTGGTTGCGTATCGCACATTTGGTTTAATTGCGGACATCGTTTTGATGGTGAATTTGGCCATGATTATTGGTATATCTGCATTCTTGGGCGCAACACTGACGTTGCCGGGGATTGCGGGTATCGTGTTGACGTTGGGTATGGCGGTGGACGCGAACATTCTGCCGTTTGAACGTATTCGCGACGAAGTACGTGAAGGTGTCCCAACACTGCGTGCGGTTGATTTGGGCTTTACCCGTTCAACCAAGACCGTTATGGACGGTAACCTGACCAATTTGATTTGCAGTTTGATTTTGTTCCAGTTTGGCGCGGGCCCAATCCGCGGGTTTGCAGTGACGCTGTCGATTGGTGTTATTACAACACTGTTCACATGCTTGGCATTGTCACGTGTATTGATTGACTGGTACATGGGCGGCAAAAATAAAAAGATTGGTTACATCAAAAATAAATAAAAAGGTTATGTTATGAAATTCCATTTTATGAAATATCGGAAACTGTCGTACTGGGTTTCTGGAATTTTGGTTGCATTGTCGATTGTGTCGTTGTTGACGCATGGGCTGAATTACGGCATTGACTTTGCGGGTGGTATTTCGATGGAGGTTAAACCCATCGAAGCCAATTACACGATTGACAAGATGCGCAGTGACCTGTCGGCGTTCAGTCCGGAATTGCAATCTGTGGACAATGATTCAATCTTGATTCGCGTCGGTTTGCCCAAGGGGGCGACCGATGCCCAGCAGAACACGCGCGTTGCCGAAATCAAACAGATTTTGGGTGACAAGGTGCAATATTCCCAGGTTCAAATCGTCGGCCCAAAAATTGGTGGCGAATTGGTACGCGGTGGTATTTTGGCGATTCTGGTATCATTCGTGCTGATGAGTGTGTATATCTGGATTCGTTATCGTGGTGGGTATGCGGTTGGTTCATTTGTGTCGCTGGTTTTGGACTTTGTGTTGATGTTTGGCTTCTTTTCCGTTACCGGTTTGGAATTTAACCAGACGTCCATTGCGGTTATCTTGATGGGTATTGGTTATTCCATCAATGACAAGGTTGTGAACTATGACCGTATTGATGAAAACATCAAAAAGTATCACAAGATGCCAATGACAGAACTGATTGATTTGTCGGTCAACGAAATGTTGCATCGTACAATTATGACCAGTGTTTCAACAATCTTGGCAATGGTTGGTCTGTATTTCTGGGGCGGGGTGATGTTGCAAGAATTTGCGATTGCAATGACATTCTCGGTCGTGATGGGAACACTGACCAGTATTTATATTTCAAACGTTATTTTGTATCACTTTAACCTGCGTGAGACAAAATATTGATAATCTGCGCGCCGCGCCATATCGGGGGGGAGGGGTATATAGATGAGATTAAAACAAATCTTTTTACTGGTGGCATTGGTTTTTGCGATTTCGCCCGCGGCGCGCGCAGACAGTTTGTTCTTTGAAGACGAACCGGTTCAAGATGGGCTGCGCGTTTTTGATATGTCCAAAACATTTGCGGAAATTTATCAAAAACTGGACGGTGTAAAATGGGCCGGTAAAAATATCAATGTTGCGATTGAAAGTTTGGAAAATCTGAGTACGGACGCCCATATCGCCGCAACGGACAATCGCGTG
>JAUNMD010000004.1:2804-3762 GCA_030531915.1 Pseudomonadota bacterium | reverse complement strand
GTTTTGGTTTGGCGTGACAGCATTATTGCAAACTATCCACGTCCCAGTGCGGGTGATTGGAATGGGTTCGGCGAAATCACAACTGCATTGATTTTGAAACTGCGTGAAAATGATGCTGCGTTACATCGCGCAACCCCGTCCGAGATGTATCAGATGGTTGTTGATGCATTGACGCACGGTATTGATGAAAATGGTCGCTATATTTATTCGCGTGCGGCCGAAATAAACGAAGATGGCCGTATATTGACCAGTGTTGGTTTGACAGGTGCGCGTGACGAACGTGGAAATTGGCGCGTGCACGGTGTGTTCAAAGGCGCACCCGCCGACACAGCCGGCATTCGCGAAGGGGACTTGATTGCTGAAATCAACGGCACGTCGGTTGCAAAAATGTCCGATGATGATATTGAAAGTTTCTTGGCCGGTTTTAATTCTGGTACGTCCAAGGTTAAATTGCTGACCCCGTCGGGCGCGCGTGATGTTGTGTTGCGTCGTGCAACGATTGTGTTGGCGGACGCCGATGTTGTGCATCGTGCGGGCATTGGCGCAGATGAAAGTGATGTGTTGGAAATTGTTGTGCATAATGTATCGGACAATTCTGTGGCCATTGTGAACGAGGCATTGGCAACATACGATAATCTGGGCGGGATTGTATTGGATTTACGCGCGTCGTCGGGTGATGATGAACGTGCGGCGGCAAAATTGGCGGGACTGTTTATCGGGGCGCGGCCTGTGATGCGCATATTGGAAACCGCCCGCGATCAGGTAGAGGTTGTCCCAGGTGGTCGCGCCGTAACCGATGCGCCGGTCGTTGTTCTGATTTCTGACCAGACGCGTGGCACGGCCGAGGCGATTGCCAGCGCGTTCTATGAATATAATCGTGGTGTATTGGTGGGCACACCCACCGCGGGCAGTGCGCGCATCGCAACACGTTTGGATTTGTCCGATGGGGGCGCATTGG
>JAUNMD010000004.1:0-2794 GCA_030531915.1 Pseudomonadota bacterium | reverse complement strand
AATCAAGACCGGTACAGGTCGTGATATTGACGGGCGCGGAATTTTCCCGATTGTATGTCTGTCTAATATTCGCAGCAGTGCGCAACAAAATGCGTTTTTCTTGAACGTAATCAACGATGATTTCAATGCGCGCGATTTTAACCAAGAACCAGATACAGATGTCACCGCAATTCGCAGCGGTTGTCCGGTGATAACCAGCGGCAGTGACGAAGACGCATTGGCGGCGGCTGTATCGGCCAAGATTTTAACTGATAAAAAAATCTATAATATTTTAATTGAAAAATAAAAAGGGCAATCTGATGTTTTTAACCCAAGACAACAAAATGAAATGGAAATTGTTGGCGTACGCCACCGCTGTGGTTGCGGTGATTGTTGCGCTGGGGGTGATGTGGTTTGATGCGCCGGTGTATCTGGCTATGCGTGGGTTGAACTGTAAATTGTGGAGTGTGTTTGACACAATTTTTGATGCCAAGATGTGGGTTGGGGCATCATTTGTTCTGATGTGTGCGTTTTATGGGAAAAAGACGCTGGAATCAAGACCGTGTTTCAAAAATGATAAAAATCGGTTCAGTATTATGTGTTTCTGGTCTGATTTCTTGCTGAAAACAAAAAACAGTTATGCATTTTTTACATTTTGTTCCGTGCTGTCGGCGTCCATCATTGCCCAGATATTAAAGGTCATAATTGGTCGTGCACGTCCAGTATTTTATGAGGCGTTGGGTATGACGGGTTTTTACCCATTTCATAATGATTGGGCGTTTAATTCCATGCCATCGGGGCACGCCGTTGCATCATTTGCGGGATTGGTTATGTTGGGTATGCTGGCCCCGCGTATAAAGCCATTTACGTGGTCGCTGGCGATACTGATTGGTGTGTCGCGTGTGGCGATTGGGGCACATTGGCCAACGGACGTTATACTGGGCGCGTTCATCGGTATGGTGATGGCGGACTTGGTAAAGTGGTGGCTGAAACGTCGCTGTGAATAAATCAGAATGCGTCAAAAAAATGGCGCATTTTTCTTTTTTTTATGATAAAATATGCGCGTTATGGAAGGGCAATCGAGATTTTTACCAGAAAGTGTTTCTGGGGCGTTAAAGAATATTGCGCGTCGCGCGTGGGGCACAACACTGATTTTAGTCGGCGTGTGGGCTATATTTGCGTTGTTATTTTTTAATCCGTATTTGGACGGATTTGCCACCGCCAGCACGTTTGGCAATCAATCTGTCATGGGCAACGTGGTTGCTTTTTTGCGGTACTGTGTGGGTACGGTTCCGGCGTTGTTTTTACTGTTGTGCATTGTGCGGGCGGGGATTTCACGTGCAATGAATTGGGTTGACGATGATGCGCCCGAATATAATTTAATGCGAATTTTTGTCGCGCTGTGTGCGGGTGCGGCGGCATTTGGTTTGATTGCGCCCAGCCGGGCGTTCGGTGGTTTTGCCGGCGCGATTGTGGCACACGATGCGGGAACATTGGTTGGCGCGTGGGCGGTGGCATTGTGCATTCCGGCGATGGCGGTATTTTTATGGCTGGCGGCGCGCGTGTTACATATCAAATGGTCGCATGTGCGTGCATTGCTGAATTTGGTGCGTCGCGTAATTGGTGCGATTTTGTCTGTGTTTCGTATGGTGTCGGGACGTCCCGCCGCCACAGAAGAGGGCGCAGATGACACCGAAGAAGTTGTTGCAGAAGAAGAGGCCGAGGAAGAAACACCCGTCGCAGACGCCAAACCCGCCGCGCGTCGTCGCGCAAAGCCCGCGGCCAAGAAATCATCGGCCAAGGTTACGCGTGCGGTCGGCGATGATGAATTTGAATTGCCGGACCCAGATTTTCTGGAAGATTCCAATTTTGGTAAAAATGTGGTAACGCCTGAATTAAAGCGTAATGCCGTTGCGATGGAAGAACACTTTGCCGAATACAATGTTCATGGCAAGGTTGTTGGTATTCGCCCAGGGCCGATTGTTACACTGTATGAACTGATGCCGGAAAGTGGTACGCGTTGGGCCGATGTCAGCAAGACCGTCAAAGATATGACGCGTGCGATGGCAACTGAAAATATTCGTATTGCGCAAATTCCTGGGACACCACTGATTGGTGTAGAAATGGTGAACCTGAAACGCCAGACGGTGCGTTTCCACGGTCTGGTTGCCAGTGACACATTCCAAACGTCCAAGTACAAGATTCCGTTGGCATTGGGTGTTGATATCGGCGGTAATTATATGTATTTTGATTTGGCCAAAATGCCGCATATGCTGATTGCGGGGCGTACGGGTTCTGGGAAATCTGTGTTTGTACAATCCATTATCACGTCAATCGTTTATCACTTTACACCGGACAAGTGCAAATTGATAATCATTGACCCAAAGGGTGTTGATTTTGGATTCTGGGACGATATTCCACATTTAATTACACCGATTGTAAAGCTTGATCCAAATGCGGCGGTCAATGCATTGAAATGGGCCGTACGTGAAATGGAAGAACGGTATAAACAACTGCAACTGGTCAATGCGCGCAATATTGAAAGTTATAATGAAATTGTCGCGGCCAAGCGTGCGTCGGGTGAAAAAATTACGCGTCAGGTTGCCGTCGGCACAGATGAAGAAACGGGTGAATTGCTGTTTGAAACACAAGAGGTTGACCTGTCAGATATGCCATACATCGTCATTGTTATTGACGAGGTTGCCGACCTGATGAGTTTGGCACGCAAAGATGTCGAGGCGTGCGTCCAGCGTATCGCGCAAAAGGCGCGTGCAGCGGGTATTCACTTGGTAATGGCGACCCAGCGTCCAGACGC
>JAUNMD010000003.1:24375-25192 GCA_030531915.1 Pseudomonadota bacterium | reverse complement strand
CGCCAGCGGCGCATTTTTTATATAGGTCAAATAAAGAAACATGTGCGCCGATGGCGCACTATCTATTATCTTTGGTCTATTACCTCTGTCATAAAAAACGGGGCGATGCCCCGTTTTATTATTTGTCCAATGCCTTGATAATCTGGTCATATGGAATTGCACCAGGGAACGCCTGTTCTTCGATAATCAAGAATGGGGTGCCGCTGATTTCAAACTGTTGTGCCAAATCACGAACATTGGCCAATTCACGTGCGACAACTTCGCCGCCCATGTCTTGTTTCAACTGTTTTGTATCCAGACCTGCTTCGTCGGCCATTTTCAAAACGTTGGCTTCTACTTTTTCACCCAATTTGGACTGATCTTTCAAATCGTCTTGGGAATAGAAGTTACGTGTCATCATCATGTCAACCAACTTTGCGGCTTTTTCAGGATTCTGCAATTTTGCAGCAATCGCGGCCTTGGCTGGGGCATCTGACAATGCGCCGTGGATAGAGAAGTTTTTAACAACAACGCGAACGTCATTGCGGTTTTTCAGCACGCGATCCAATTCACCGTGAACACGGCGGCAGTATGGGCAACTGAAATCTGTCCAAACATAGATTGTCTTTTTCGCGTCCTGTGCACCCAAGATTGGGGCATCTGCAATCATCGTGTCGGCGTGGTTACGAACGAATGCACGAACGGCCTTGTTCTTTACTTCGTTCATCTGTTCCTGTGCGCCATTTGCCATTTCCTGAATAATCAGCGGATTGACCGATGTCAGGTAATAAGGCACATACAGACGGCAAACACCGCCCGCGACCAAGATGATAGCAAC
>JAUNMD010000003.1:0-24365 GCA_030531915.1 Pseudomonadota bacterium | reverse complement strand
TATATACTTCTTTTTTGGGAATTTCCCTTTCTTTAGCAACTAATTTAATTGCTTTCTTTGCCAAAATGGATTTTGTGCTGGGTTTCTTGCCATCTTGTGCAATCAGCATACCGCCGAACATGTACAAGGCAATCGCCACGACCAAAACCAAGATTGTCCAAGTCATAGTTTTCTCCTTTCTGTTGAACAGAAATACCATAGAAAAAAATTCGCAAATTCGCAAGAAATAATTCTAGATTTTTTTATGCGATGCACCCACCATAATACGCATACGTGACGACGGCACGGTTGCGCCCAATGACGTGCAAATATTTTCAACAAAACGTAATGTTGTATCCAACGTCAGCGGTAATTTATACAGTCGCCCAATATACGGCGCGGCGCAATTATCACACACCGCACGACCCGTCCGTGGCGACAACCAGTTCAGGTTTTCACGCGCCCCGCACCCCGAACAGTGCGACAAATCCAACGCATAGCCCAATTCGCGCAGCAATGCAATTTCCCAATTCAAATATGTATCGACCGAATCGCCCACGGCCATTTGCACCAGCATTTCCAACGTTTCGTCGTACAGGCGTGAATACGCCTCGCGCTCTGGTAATAATGTTTGAAGCAAATCAAACGCGCAATTCATGCACGACAGTTTTTCGCCAAACATCATAATTGGTGCGGCCAGATTTCGCGCACTTTCCCAATGAAATGTCCCCAGTTGTGATTCCAACCGCGCATTCCACGCGACCGCGCCAATTTGCCCAACCAATGGTCGATTGGTGCGCGCCACCTGTGCCCCGCGCAAGACGCCGCACATAATGCCAAAATCGCGCGTAAAAATCCGCGCGACCGAATCGCGTTCGCCCATCGGACGCATACTGATTAAAATCCCCACAGATTCCAATTTCATGGCACAAATTATACCCCGCCCGCCACCAGATAACAAACACTTTATTGCAATAAAAAAACGGGGCAAATGCCCCGTTTTTTAGAACTGGTAATGTGCTTTTATCATACCAGTATGACTCTGGTAATCACTGCGGATACCCAGATCATAGCCAACGCTTACCGTCAATGCGTCGGTGATATTCGCGTCCAGCGCAATGCCTAATTCCGCGCCGAAACGTGCCACAGACGCCCCATCAACGGTATAGTTCGCATTGCCCAAACGAACGTTGGTCGCATTGTCATCTGTCATAACATCGTATGTCAGGTTCAAATGCGCCACCGGTTTCAGCGTCATATCATTATACGCAAATTCGCGTGAATATGACCCGCCCGCAACCAATGTCAGAATATCTGCGTCATCGGTGCTGACGTGCTGACCCAGGCTGTCGGTATAGTCCGATTGGCTGATATGCGCAAAGCGCAATCCGCCCTGGGCCGTCCAGTTCGCATCAAAGTCATATCCGCCAAACGCGCTGATGCCGATGTTTGACACGTCATAACTGGCATCGCGCAGACCCGAATCCACATCATAGTTCGCGAATCCATAACTGATAACGCCACGCGCAAACCACTGGGACGGTTGGTATTTACCATACGCAAATACGGTATGTCCCGTGATATCGGTGTCGCCCGCATCTGTATCAACCGATGTGATATTCAACGCATACCCCGCACCCAACGTGATTTCATCGCTGATGCGTGTGTCCGCGCCCAGCGCGAACCCAACGGTTGTCGCGTCAAATCCCGCCGCGTCATCGGTATCAGACATTGTGGTATAGTTTCCAAATGCCTGGGCCCACACAGACGGTTCATTGACAATGTCGCCCGCGCTGCGTCCTGTGGTTGCATTGGTGCGTTTTTCAACCGCCGTGCCAATCATATTGTTGACGGTTGTCGCCACGCGCGTATTATGCCGCGCGTCGGTTGGCATAACGCGCCCCAGCGCATTTACGTAGCCCGCGGCGTCATGTTGGGACAATTCGTTCAGTGCGTCTGCCATTGTGCCCGATGCACCGTCCCACGCATTTGCAACGCGTGCCAGATTGTCACGACCGCCGATTGTGCGTACAACCTCGTCCGCGGTGCGCATGTATTTGATTGTATACCGACCGTCACCATTTGCATCCACCACGTAATAGCGAATATTTGACAAACGGTTTGCAAAATCACCGGTCATTGTGCCACCAACCGAAATCAGCTGTAATTCGCCGGTGGATTCGCCACGCGCCAAACTGGCATTATTGATGGTCAATTTTAATGTTGCGTCATCGTCAATATTCAAATCATCCGACACAATCAATTTGCCACCATTATACGCATCCGAACCAGCCGTGATGTCATTTAACGTCAATGCCAACGTGCCATCAATATCGGCGGATTTCAGTGTGATTTCGCGGTCAGCAATGTCAACCGTGACATCGTCATCAATTTCGGTGTGCTGGGCAACATTTGATTTCAGTGCGATTGTGCCATCGGTAAAATGCGTTGCACCATTACCGGTAATGTCTGTGCCCAACGCCAGTGTTCCACCATTGATTTCCAATGTGCCGTCGTTCACAAAGCCGCCCGCGGCGACATTTAACAGGGACGCATTGGCACGAACCAGCGCACCATTGTTGATTTCAAATTTGTTCTGTTGGATTTCACCACGAACCGTGACATCGCCATCCACAAAAATATTGCCCAAACCGGTAACAGATGGGGCCAGTTCATCTTCTGTTCCATTCAGCACCAATATCCCATCGTTTTCCAGCACGGAATGCGTCAGTTTTGCACCATCGGTTGTCAATTTGTTGGCGGCATTGATATGAACCAGTGTGTTCAGTTCACCATCATTTACAACATCACCATCAATAATGACTTTGCCATCACCCGAAACCAGGTTGCTGTTTCTGCCCCCCTGCATTACCAGTTCGGAACCACTGTCAACACGGATGCCGGCGGTGGCATTCACTGTGGTCATACGCGCGACACTCAATTTTGCGGAATCTGTCAATGAAATTTCGGACTGGTTGATATCCAGACGTTCCCACGATGCATCCTGGCCACGAATTTCCAATTTGCCATTGCCGATTATTTTGGCGAACGTGCCCACGGCGGTATTATCCAACACAGCGGCGGAAATCGTGCCATTATTGGTTATTTCGGCACCCGAACTGATTTTAATTGCAGCCTGTTCAATCTCTGTATTTGCGCCCAATGTCATTTTCAGGCCATCGTCCATTGTGATTGTGCCAACACCACTCACTTTAAATGGCATAAAATCAAAACCACCAGACACCGCCGCCAATGACAATTCGCCTTGATTTTTTATTTCTGTGTTTTCCATCAGCCCCGCATTTGTTGCACGCAAAACCGCATCGTTGGCAACACGTATGGTTACCAGTTCTGTTTCATCTATGGTTAATTTTCCACCAGTTTCAACAAAAACATTTGTACGTGTCCGACCAGATTCAGAATTGATGCCAACTGAATCAATACGATGTACGGTGTTATCACCTTTCAGTGTCAAAAACCCCAATGTTTTAATTGTATTGATGTTAACATTGTTCAATGTTGCTGAGGCTTTATTGGTTCCTTCGCCAATATTTTTCAATGTTCCCAACGTCACGTCCGACATATCCAGTGTTGCACCGATTTCGTTGACAATCGTGGCGTTCGCCATATTGCCGCCCGTCGTCACATTCAACGTATCTTCATTTGTAATCGTGGATGCGCCATCAACATTCAATGTGCCAACATTGATTGTGCTGCTGTTTTTGATATTTCCCTGAATTACATGCAATGTGCCCTGTTCAATTTTGCCATTGTTATCAATGACCAGTATTTCATTGGCGTTTGTGGTATTCAGTGTTGTTGTCCCATTGCCCGAAATCACCGCCTGTAATTTTTGTTCGGTCGCGTCGGTGCCGGTTTTCGTTCCGTTCAGTGTCAATGTACCGTTATTGGTGATTTTGCTGAAGCTGCCCACACCGGCGGCGGGATTAAACCACGTGGCAGAGTTTGAATTTACCATCATTTCTGCGCCGGCGGCGATATCAAAAGTGCCACTGAGTGTATTCAATCTGGTAAATGTTGTTTTGCCGTCCAAGACATTTATATTTCCCCAAACGACTTCGCGCAATGTATTATTTCCACGCAGATTCAATGTCCCGGTATTGCCCGATGCTGGATCGTTGACATTCAAACAGTTGTTGACTGTCACACGCGCCATATCAACATTTGTTAAATTGAGTGTGCCCCTGTTGCCAATGTCGAACAATTCAGCAATGCCGGCACCGCTTTCGCCAATCATTGATAATGTATCAACGCGGTCACTTTCTATCAATTTCGTGGGATTATTATAGTTAATATTCGTACCGGTAATTTTGTTTGCACCCATATTGATGGTCAATTCACGCTGGGCCGCATCCGCACGCGCCACCATCAATGGGTTGTTGGCCAGTGTTTCATCCCCAGACATTGTGTATTCGCTGTCTGTGATTGGGGTTGACGTTTCATCCGCGGTCACACCAGTTATAAATTCACCCAGTGAATATGCCGCCGCCGGCGTTGCCAATGGCGCACAAATAAAAAATGCGGCGTTTATCAACGCGCATTTCCGCAATATTGCCCGATAATTTTCAGATAACAGTTTCAGACCGTGTCTGGAGTATTGACGCATAATGCCTTCCTTTGTTTGTATTATGAATATTATGTAAATGCGCAAGATACCCCGTCCAAATCTGACCATGGCCAGATTTGGACACTATGCGGGTTGACAGAACGTTGGAAATCGGTTACTATTCCCATTGTAAATGTGTAACAATCTGGCCATCGCTAGATTTGGACAGCCGACAATAAAAAACAAGTGCGCCGGACGGCGCACTATCTATTATCTATGCTCTATTATCTTTTCTCTAATAAAAAAAACGGGGCGATGCCCCGTTTTTTTATTCAGCGTCTGCCGCTTTTTCTGCCGGCTGTTCAGCTGGTTTTTCTTCCGCTGCAGGTTTTTCTTCTGCAACTTCTTCTTCAACCTTCTTGGTGCCAAATGTCAGAACCTTGCCCGCAACCAATGCGTCAATTTCGTCCTGTGTCTGGGCAACATATACCTTGACTGGAACGACAACGTCTGGGTGCAATGCAATCTTGGTGTCGAACGCGCCGATGGATTTAATTGGGCTGCCCAACAAAACCTGAGAAGATTCAACATTGACGTTTGCAATTTCTTTCAGCATGCGTGCAATATCGCGTGTTGACACAGAACCATACAGTTGACCTGTATCACCCGCCTGACGAATCATGTGCAGTTTCGCGTTCTTGACGGCGTCAACGTTCGCTTCGGCGGCTGCCTTGGCGGCTTCCTGACGTGCGGTCAATTCGGCTTTTTTCGCTTCGAACAACGCAACGTTTTCACGTGTCCAGCGCATTGCCTTGCCGTTTGGCAACAGATAGTTGCGCGCGAAACCCGTTTTCACTTCGACTGTATCGCCGATATTACCCAAGTGAGTAATTTTTTCTGTCAAAATAATTTTCATTTTATCTGTCCTTTTTCAAGTTAGGAATTTTTTATTCCAGATGCTTATTTACAAATTAAATTATGTGTGGTTATTGGAAGCGATTGACGGTTCGCAGTGTAGTTGACCTACATAAGAACCGGCAATCGCCACAGGCGTCCACAGAATTTAATTTTAGCCCAAGTTGTTGCGAACAAATGGCATCAACCCCAAATGACGGGCACGTTTGATGGCGGTTGCCAATTCGCGCTGGTCTTTCTGGGAAACACCACTGATGCGTGATGGGACGATTTTGCCGCGTTCTGTGATATAGTGCGACAGTGTTTTGATATCTTTGTAATCGATAACCTTGCCCTTTAATGGGTTAGATTTTTTACGATAAATTGCTGCACGTACTGCCATTATTCTGCCTCTTCGTTATTCTTTTTCATCATGATAGATGGTTGTTCGGACAATGCTTCGACGCGAACGTTCAAGAAACGAATGACGTCTTCGTCAATGCGAGCACGACGTTCCAGTTCGGCAACCTGGGCCCCTGGCAATTCGATATTCAGCATGACATAGTGTGCCTTGCGATTTTTACGGATAACATAGGCCAGATTCTTCAAACCCCAAAATTCTGTGGATTTAACATCACCGCCCAATTCCTTGATGATTTCGGTGTATTTTGCCGCTTTTTCTTTTACCTGCGGTTCGGTCAAGTCCTGGCGGAAAACCAAGACGCTTTCATAGTAAGCCATTTATATTTTTCCTATGGTTTAATCAGCCGACACCCCATTGTGCCAGCAGGACATCGCCAATTATGCCGATTTTTTTAATAAAATCAAGTGATTTTTCCGCGCGCATTTTATGAATAATCCCTATTGACATTATTTTGCAAAATTTACTATCATCACATTATAAGAGAGATAGTATGACGAACCAGTTTCACAGAAATCTTAACCGTATGGCGGCACTGACGGCATTGCTGGCGGCGGGCCTGATTATGTTTCATGACGAATTTTTGCGCGTTGCGGCGGCAAATATTTATCTGAACGGCATTATTATTGGGACAACGCTGTTCGGGATTGGGCTGGCGTTCGTGCATATGTTCAAGTTATTGCCAGAATACCGCTGGTTACGCGCATATTTAATGGGGCGTCGCAATGCACCCCTGCCCCCGATGTTGTTGCGTCCGGTCGCAATGCTGTTGCGCACGCGCCCTGCACGGATTTCCGCCACATCATTAAATAATATGCTGGATTTGATTCTGTTGCGTTTTGATGACGCGCGTGAATCAATTCGGTATATCACAAACACATTGATATTCTTGGGCTTGCTGGGGACATTCTGGGGTCTGATTATGACGGTTGGTGGCTTTGCCGAATTGATTGGCGGGTTGAACTTTGCCGATGATGCGGTTCTGACCGCGATGCAGACCGGTCTGTCCAAACCATTGGCGGGTATGGCAACCGCATTTACCAGTTCACTGATGGGTCTGGCGGGCAGTTTGGTTATCGGATTTCTGGGCTTGCAGGTTCAGTTGGCACAAAACGCCATCTTTAATGAACTGGAAGATTACTTGGCCGCGCACACGCACGTACCAACCGTCCCAGATTGCACCTTGGACGATAAATAAGAGAGAACACGCGAGAGAGAGGAAAAATAAACATGTTAAACATTCGTTTCCGCGACAGAACTAATACATGGCCGGCATTTGTGGACTTGTTTTCCAATCTGGTCATTATATTGATTTTCTTGCTGATTGTGTTTGTATTCTTGTGGACAACCACCAGTGTATTTAACACCAAGACCGGTGCGAAAACATTGGCGGACTTGAAACAGACAAACGCCGAACAATCGCAAAAGATTCAACAGATGACCGCCGACGAAGAAGAGGCAAAACGCCTGCTGATTTTGGCGCGCGCACAACTGGAAAATCTGGAAAATAATAACGCCCAACTGTCAAATGAACTGGTTGCGGTTGACACAAATATGAATGAACTGATTGCAGAGTACGAGGCCAAGGTTACCGAACTGCAAACACAGGGCACAGATTTGACCGCGCGCGTTGCCGAATTGTCGCGCCAGTTGAATCAGGCCAAATTAGACAAGGAAAAGACCGCCGAATTGGAACAACAGCGTCGCGAATTGCAGACCCAGATGGACGCCCAGCGCGCCGAACTGTCTGACCAGTTGGCAAAATTGCAATCGGCATTGGACGCCGCCGAAGAAAAATCGCACGCCCAAGAAATTCAGTACGTGGAAATGTCTGCGCGCCTGAACAAGGCATTGGCGGACAAGGTTGCCGAACTGAACAAGGTTTCGCAATATCAATCCGCATTCTATCGCGCAATCAAGGACGCATTGGGCGACCGCACCACGGTTCAACCGGACGGCGACCGCTTTATCGTGTCCAGCGACATTTTATTCAGCAGTGGTTCATACACCCTGTCGCCAGAGGGGAAAAACCAACTGCGCCTGATTGCGAATGTAATCAAAGATTTGGAACACAAGATTCCATCTGATGTAAATTGGATTATTCGTGTTGATGGCCACACTGACAACAAACCGGTTATCGCCGGCACACGCGGGTACAAGAATAATGTTGAATTGTCCCTGTTGCGTGCGACCGCGGTGGCAAACGAATTGGCGCGCGATGGTGTGTCGAAACGTCGCCTTGTCCCCAGTGGCTTTGGCGAAATGCACCCTGTGGAATTGGGCTCCGACGCGGCCAGTTTGCAACAAAACCGTCGCATAGAATTACAACTGACCAACAGATAAAAAACGGGGCATTGCCCCGTTTTTTAGTGAATAGATAATAGAGCATAGATAAGTTCCGGCACATGTGTCGCCTGCGGACTGCGTCCTTGCCGCATCCTGCGCTTCGCTTGGATTCATTGCGAGCGTAGCGTGGCAATCCAGTTTGATAATGTTGCGCAGCATGCCTCTTTGTCATTCCTGCGCAGGCAGGAATGACAATAATAATGCGCCGAATGGCGCATTTTTATTTTGTTTTTGATAAAATCTTTTTTATTTCGGTGCTGCAAATATCGGGCGTACGGGGCAGATATACAACCTGACATATATCATTCAGGTCGTCAAATTTTCCACGCCAATCATCACCCATCACAAAAATATCGGCGTGATATTTCAAAATATCATCACGCTTTTGCTGCCAATTATTTTCTGGGAAAATCAGGTCAACGTATTTCACACCCGACAGAATCTGTTTGCGCTGTTCGTATGGCAAACATGTCTGCTTGCCCTTTATCGCGTTGAACGCATCGGTGGACAATCCCACGCCCAGCCAATCGCCCATCGCACGCGCGCGCTGTAACAACAGCATGTGTGCCCAATGAAAAGTATCAAATGTGCCGTACGTTATAATGCGTGTCATTTCGTTTCAATCCCCAAAAATTCGCGCACACGAACCAGTTCTTCGTACGTGAATGCCGGACTGGCGTGACGTGCAAAGTCGGGTCTAAATTCGCCCCAGTCGCCAAATCGTGTGGTCAACACCGCATCAACATTATTTGGCGCGGGGAATTTTTTACCACAAAATTCGATTTCACCAAACGGGAACACATATTCGTGACGAAATGGTTTATTATGGAAAAAGAACGCCGCACGTTCTGGGAATGTTTGCCAATCAATCCCTTCGAATACATCGCCATTGGCGACGTCGGGGGCATTATCGTGCATAATCATATCATTGATGATTGCTGGGTAATCGGTATATGTCGATTGCACCACAGCATCGGGATTGTTTTCCAACAGGTTTTTGTCGGCCTCCATCTGGCGGGCGGTTTCCATTGCGCGCCAATAATCATTTGTGAACGCGTCACGCTGGGCGTCCGTCTGCATCCGCGTGTAATAATAATCCCATGGGAACAAATCGATACAAACACGTGGCGTAACCAACACCTTGAATATACCGCCCGACATTCCCCACGATGTAAAGATTCCATTGTTTACCGTGCCATCGGCAAATTTTTCAGACAACACCGCCACCGCGCGATTGAAATCATCACGCATCAGGCATAAATCAATATCATCGTCCCAGGGAATAAAATTGCCGCCACGCGCCGCACCCAGCAACGTGCCATAGCCCAACATGTATTTAATGCCGGCATCACGAAATATACCGTCCAGAATTTCCAACAGGCGCAGGCAGCCATCTTGCTTTAATTTCAAATGCCCCGTCGCAGGCGCACAAGAATCCAACGCATCGCCACGCAATGCATACAAACGCGTCATGTGATTTTTCAACATGACGACAGATTGGCTGAGGGAATTTAATTTAGTATCGGTTGCCTGATAAAATCTGGAAACGTATGCAAATAAATCTGCAACTGTCGGTTCCGCCATAATTCAATTACCCCGCATAGGAACATTCACTGTCCCAAATAAAGAACCCGTTGTCGTTGCAGTACGCCCCATCAGATCCACCATAAAAGCGTGGAATCTTGCACCCAGAACTTGTTCTGTTTGACCCCGCGGTGGACTGACCCGCTTGCAACATTGACGTGCATGCGAAACTGCCCGAACCACCCAATGCCTTTTTATATGACGAATCTGGACATTTGGTACAATCATATTCGGTAACCCTGCAATTCGTCGGATTACCATAATATCCATCATTACACGACACACTGGAACAAGAAGAACATTGATAATACTGGCCATTATCGGCGATCCATTCGCAATCCTTGCCGTTATAGATAGTACCACCATTACGGTCAAATGTTCCATTCAAACTTGTCGACGATTCATGCAAAACCCAACCCGACGACGTACAATCATAGTACCGGCCATCATACGTCTCGGACTGTGTGCCAATTGGGAAAATATAGTCCGTCTGCGACGCGGTTTGCCATGTACAAGAAAACTCACCATGTTCATCCGACGTATCATCCAAAAATCCGGCCCACCATTCAGTCCACGTCGTCGTGTCACTAAAATCATCTTGTGTCTTGGGCGAACATGCCGCACACGGCACTTCGTCAGCCGTATTACTGATATGCGCCCAGTGGCCATTGACGTGACTCAATTTCACAGCCGATGCCGTACTGGTATAACCCAATGCCATGGTCGCAATAACAAAATACATATGTCTTGATTTAATCATTGTTTTTACTGCTCTCTCTGTGTGTATTTTTATTCCCCGAAACGCAAGAACCACGCGCCCTGCAATTTATATCACGTAAATTATAACTGATTTTGCCCCACCCCGTCAACAAGTTTTGTACCCCCATCAGTAAAAAGTACAGCGCAATATTATCAACTGAATTACCGCACCACCAATATGAATGCGCCATTGGCGCACACATTACTCACTGGATTGCTTCGTCATTTCATTCCTCGCAATGACAAGGGTGCTGGCAGTATATAATTTTTATAACAGGCATTCTAGCTCCTTTGTCATTGCGAGCGAGCGGCAGCGACGCGCGGCAATCCAGTAAATAAAAAATCGTCCCAACGGGACACATATTGTCAAAAACCAAACATTGGTTGTTCCGATAAATCCAACCAATCAGGATTTATTGATTCAATTAGTGTTATTTTTTGTTCACGACTGCCGGCTTTTAGTTTCTTTTCACGTTCCAGTGCATCATTTACATATTTGTAATCTTCATAATATACCAACATATGACAGTTATATTTTGCCGTAAAGGAATCTGGGAATGTTTTATTTTTGTGTTCAAGTACACGACGCACAATGTCATTGGTAACACCGACATACAGTGTGCCATTGCGTGCACTCGCCATTATATAAACAAAGAACCTGTATTGCATGACAGACATCATTATATCATAAAAATTTGCACATGGCATTATTTACTGGATTGCCACGCTGCATTGAAGTAACAAATATGTGCGCTGCGCGCAGCACTAATCCACTGGATTGCTTCACTACGTTCGCAATGACAAGGGGGCTAGCAGTTTGTAAAAACGGATTATTTTTTATAATGGGTATTCCAGCTCTTTTGTCATTGCGAGGAATGAAATGACGAAGCAATCCAGTAAATAAAAATTGTCCGCCTGCGGCGGACACATTCACTCTATCACCAATCAGTAACCCTCCCCGTCCGCTGACGCGTCCCCATGGCGGGAAATAATAAAACCGCCCAAACGGGCGGTTTTATTAGAATCCGAATACCATACGTTGTTTCGACTGACGTTTCTTTTCGTTACGTACGGCCTCTTCTTTCAAACGTTTGCGCTTTGTAGTTGGTTTTTCATAACGCTGACGTTCTTTCATTTCGCGGTACAGACCTTCTTTCTGCGATTTGCGTTTTGCAACACGCAATGCCTGTTCAACGTTGTTATCGCGAACCAGAACTTTCACCATAATGTATTCACCCCCTTTCGGCGTAATCTATTTGTATCAATCTTGGTGGAGCCAATCAGACTCGAACTGACGACCCCCTGCTTGCAAAGCAGGTGCTCTACCAACTGAGCTATGACCCCAAAACTTTGCGCCCTCAATTCATGAAAGCGTACGCATTCTATACACTTTTGCACGCGTTGTCAACGTAAATCTTTCACTGGACAATTTTGGCGTTTGAACTATAATATATGGTATGGAAAAGATGATTATAAATTCTGGGAATTTTAAGTGCACACGGACGAAATCCGGACGCTATGCGTTGTACTGCGCCGACGCGATGGGCAAAATGCGTCGCGTACGTGGCATCGGCTTTGCATCACAGCCGTTCCAGATTATTGCACAATACCCAAACACACCATATATTGCCGTACGTCGCACGGTTATGACACCACGTGGCGCGGAAAATAAATTGTATTTGGTCAATACCAAAACCGGCGAAATGCCCGAACAGACCCGTGACGGATTCAAATCCATTGTGTTTGACAGCGGCAGCAAAACCTTTTATTTCTCGCCGAATGAAAATGCGTACTTTGCGCGCTATGCCCAATATTTGGCAACAAGAAACAACGGCATGACAAATATTCCCGCAATGCAATACGCAAACGTTACGACGGCCGGCACACCAATTATGGTTACCCCCATTGTGCGGGGGCGTAAACGCAAACGCGTACGTCGCACACGTGGCAAATTGCGTGCACTGCGTCGCCTGCGCATCGCATCACGCAAATTACGTCGCGCACGCAAACCGCGCACGGTTGCAAAAGCACCCGTCACAAAGCCGGCGGCAACTGTCCAGTTGACCGTGCCATACGCATTGCGCGCCGCACCGGCATTGACATACACAAAGCCAATTATCAATGCGACCGCACCACGCGCCCCGCAACCACAACGGCATATTTCGCCAGAAATGATGCGCATGTTGATATTACAGCAACAGCGCGCCGCGATGATGCAACACGTGCGTTAAAAAAAGTAAATAAAAAACACCGCCAAAAGGCGGTGTATTTTTTTCGGGTTTTAGGATTTCGTACGACGTCATTTCACGGTCAATTCTTTGCCATGAACATCAACGTAAACCGTGCTGCCTTCGCCCACAGAGCCAGACAAAATCAAATCGGCGATTTTATCTTCGACCGCGGACATAATCAGACGCTTTAACGGACGTGCACCGAATGCCTCGTCATAGCCGTTATCGCCCAACCATTTAATTGCGGCATCTGACACATCCAGCGTGATGCGACGATCGGCCAGGCGGCGTTCCAGATTACGTAACTGAATCTTGACAATGCCTGCCATCACGTCTTTGCCCAATGGGTTAAAGAACACAATTTCGTCAATACGGTTTATAAATTCCGGACGGAATTGGTGCTTTACCGCGTCCATTGACGGCAAATTGCTGGTCATGATGATAATCGTGTTTGTAAAGTTCACCACGTGCCCCTGGCCATCGGTCAAACGACCATCGTCCAAGATTTGCAGAAAAACGTTAAACACATCTGGGTTTGCTTTTTCGATTTCATCAAACAGCAACACCTGATACGGACGACGACGTACCGATTCGGTCAGAACGCCACCCTGTTCATAGCCAACGTATCCTGGGGGACTGCCAATCAGGCGCGACACCGAATGTGGTTCCATATACTCGCTCATATCAATTCTGGTCATTGCCGTATCGTCATTGAACAGATATTCTGCCAATGCCTTGGCAACTTCGGTCTTGCCGACGCCGGTCGGGCCCAAGAACATAAAACTGCCCGCGGGACGATGTGGATCGGATAATCCAGCACGGCTGCGGCGAATTGCACGCGCAACAACCGTCAGCGCATGATCCTGACCGACAACACGTTTGCGTAATTCGTCTTCAATATTCAGCAACTTGGACTGTTCTTCGGCGTTCAGTTTGTCCGCCGGCACACCCGTCCATTTGCTGACAACGGCGGCAATATGTTCCGGTAAAACCGTTTTATATTCGCGCGCATCGGCGTTCAGTTTGCGAATTTGTTCCTCTAATTCCGGAACTTTACCATATTGCAATGCCGACGCCTTTTCATAGTCGCCCGCACGCATGGCCGATGCAACCTCTGCCTTGGCCGCGTCCAACGCCGCCATCGCATCAGACAGCGCGCGCATCTTGCCCTGTTCGGCACGCCAATCGGCGGTCATCTTGTCCGATTCGGCCTGCAATTCGGCAATCAGTTTGTCCAATTCGCCCAACCGCTTCTTTGAATCTGCGTCTTTTTCTTTCTTTAACGCCTGTTGTTCGATTTTCAGTTGCATCAGATGACGATCAACTTCGTCCAACTTCTCGGGCTTTGATGCGATTTCAATACGGACACGTGCGGCGGCCTCGTCAATCAGGTCAATCGCCTTGTCCGGCAGGAATCTGTCCGTGATATAGCGGTTCGACAATTTCACCGCCGACACCAGCGCAGAATCCGCAATGCGGACACCATGATGCCCTTCGTATTTTTCTTTCAGCCCGCGCAAGATTGAAATCGTGTCGTCAATCGTCGGTTCATCAACATAGACCGGCTGGAAACGACGCGCCAACGCAGGATCTTTTTCGATATACTGGCGATATTCGTCCAACGTTGTTGCGCCCAAGCAGTGCAATTCGCCACGCGCCAACATTGGCTTTAACAAATTGCCGGCGTCCATGCTGCCTTCGCCCTTGCCCGCGCCAACCAGCGTGTGCAATTCATCGATGAACAGAATAATCCCGCCATCGGCATCTTTGACCGCTTTCAAGATTGCCTTGAATCGACCCTCAAACTGGCCACGGAACATAGCACCCGCCATCAGCGCGCCCATATCCAGCGACAACAGTTTTTTCTTTAACAAATTTTCCGGCACGTCGCCCGAAACGATTCGTTCGGCCAACCCCTCTACTATTGCGGTTTTACCAACCCCCGGATTACCAATCAACACAGGATTGTTTTTCGTACGGCGCGACAGTACCTGAATGGTACGACGAATTTCTTCGTCACGACCAATCACAGGGTCTAATTTGCCATCAGACGCCAGTTTGGTAAAGTCAGTCGTATATTTCTCAATCGCCTGTTGTGGTGTTTCTTGCATTTCTTCTGGATTCATGTTTGTAAATCCTCCTGTCTTTATTATTTTCGTTGATGTTTATATAGTATCACGACCGCCGTTTTCAAGGCACAGGAATATATTGCGCAGAAATTTTTTTTGTACTATTCTGATGCGTACACAGCGGGGGTAACAGCAATGACAGAATTTTCCATCACCGACATTGAACAAATAAAAAATCACGGTTTAACACCAGACGCCGTCGCCGCACAAATGGCGGACTTTGCGCGTGGTTTTCCATATGCCGACATAACGGCCGCCGCAACAATCGGCAACGGCATCATTAAAATGTCAGACGCCGACATCGCGCGTTACAGTAAAATCTATGTCGATGCCCAATCACATAAAAAGATTGTAAAGTTCGTACCCGCGTCAGGCGCAGCAACGCGTATGTTCCGCGACCTGTTTGAATTTATGAATACGGGCACAATGAATGACGTGACACGCCGCGTGCTGGACAATTTGGATCAGTTCGCATTCTGGAATGATTTGAAACCGTTCCTGCCGACAAACGCCAGTGATGCGGACAAAATCGCATGCATTTTGACCAACGCGGGCCTGAATTACGGCAATTTGCCCAAGGGTCTGGTTGCATTTCATAAATACGCTGAATACAGCCGTACCGCCGCCGAAGAGCATTTGGCCGAGGCCGCCGCATATTCCACCGCCGGTGGCGTGGCGCGTATCCATTTTACCGTATCACCCGAACACATGGCGGGATTTAACGCCGTTCTGGCACGCGCAGTACCAGAATACAGCGCGCGTTATGGTGTAAAATATGACATTACTATGTCAACCCAGCGCGCCAGCACCGACACAATCGCCATTTCGCACAGATGATGGAAAATTATTATTCCGCCCCGCGGGTCACGGCGCACTGATTGAAAATTTGAATGATATCGATGCCGACATTGTATTCATCAAAAACATTGATAACGTCACAACAGACCACCACCGCGCCGACACGGTGCAATATAAATGTGCGCTGGCTGGATTGTTGACCGAATTACAGACGCGCGCGTTTGAATACCTGAACAACTTTGCGGCGCACGGCATTGATGAAATCCGTGCATTTATCAGAAACGATTTATGCGTGCGCGTTGCGCCCGACGCCGATGCCGACACATTGCGCACAATTCTGAACCGACCAATACGCGTATGCGGCGTGGTAAAAAATATCGGCGCACCCGGTGGCGGGCCATTCTGGGTACGCGGTGACGACGGCACGGAATCATTACAGATTGTTGAATCCAGCCAGATTGCCCCCGACGCCCGCAGCATTATGAACACATCGTCGCACTTTAACCCCGTGGATTTGGTGTGTGGCGTACGTGATGCGCACGGCAATAAATTTGATTTAACAAAATTTATTGACCCCAAAACCGGATTTATTTCGGACAAATCGTCCGGCGGCCGCGCCCTGCGCGCGATGGAACGCCCCGGATTATGGAACGGTGCAATGGCGCACTGGAACACAATTTTTGTCGAAGTACCCATCACCACATTCACACCGGTCAAGGTTGTTTGTGACCTGTTATCGCCAATGCATATGGACAAATAAATTAAAACAGAAAACATTACTTGACATTTCCAGAAATTTAGTATAAATTATGCCCCAGTTATTAAAGGATTATTGATATGCCACGTGTATGTACAGTTACAGGTAAGAAAACAGAAGTAGGAATGAACGTTTCCCACTCTATGCGTCATACAAAACGCACGTTCTTGCCAAATTTGCAAAAGTTAAAGTTCCACAGCGATATCTTGGATCGTGATTTCGCACTGCGTATTTCGACGGCTGGTCTGCGCACATTGACCAAGCACGGCGGTCTGGACGCGTATGTTATGGCGAAACCAGTATCACGTTTGACCGATGATATGGCTGCGATTAAAAAAGCGATTGAAAAGAAGCAAGGCAAGGCCGCTGCCCCAGCCAAAAAGCCGGCGCACAAACCTGCCCGCAGTGCTCGCTTGGTTAAAAAAGTAGAAGCCAAGAAAGCCGCTGCTGCAAAATAATCGCGCGGTTTTGGCCCCGTGGCGGAATTGGTAGACGCGCTTGACTCAAAATCAAGTTCTGCAAGGAGTGTCGGTTCGAGTCCGACCAGGGCCACCAGATTAAATAAAAGAACACCCGTTTGGGTGTTTTTTTATTTAACATTGTGTTGTTCTACTGGTTCGGACGAGAACCGTCGGTTCGGAACAAGCGGCAATCCATTTGCCGCGCAGTGAAAGGGGCCCACCAAAATCACCAAGAGCATCCGCGATTGGTCTGATTTTGGATGGGAATTACAATCCGACCACGGGCCACCCCGTCGGACGAGAACCGTCGGTTCGTCATGCAAGTTGGCAAGAACAAGTGCAATTTTTTTGCACGCCGTTCGCGCCTTACGTATGGTACGCGATGTGGCGACCAGCCACGCAGCGTACAATCCGACCAGGGCCACCCACTCAGGACCCGCAGAGCGATTTTATCGCGATGCGTCAGGAATGCCGCGCAGGGTCACGCGTTCCTACGATTGTCATTGCGAGCGCAGCGTGGCAATCCAGTAAATAGTGCCGCGCCACCGGCGCACAAATACTGGTCACTCCTGACGCAAGTCGGGGGATTTAACGATACAAACACATCACACAGTTACAAAAACCGAGACACGTTTTGCACCGGCTATAGTAGAAGCTTACGACAGCCCCAAACCCAATTCCCATTGGATTCAATTCATAGTATACAGAAAAACCGCCCCAATGGGGCGGTTTTTATTTTTCAATTTTTTCTATTCTGTCGACCTCAATTTCGGTTTTGAACAGGCCGGAATCAACCTCGCCATACAATTTGACAGTGTCGGATGTGCGCACCTCGACGCCACCCCAATCTTCGTCATCAATTTCAACAATCACAGAATCCGTCCCGTCACGGAACAAATATTTTTCATCACCCATGCGTTGGACAATATTGCCCTGAACAATAACGGGCGTATCATCGCGCATTTTTTTGGCCTGTGCCACAGTGACAATCGCATCAGCATTCTGGGTCGCAACCGGTGCATCCGCAACAAAACCCGCAAACGCCGGCGACGCCAGCATACCAGCAACAACAAATACAGATAATTGTTTCATGTTCAATCCTTTCGTTCTATGCACAAATTATAACACGCTATTTTGTAATATGCACGTCCATTTGTGGGAATGGGAATTCAACCTTTTTCTTTGGCAGTTCATTGTAAATCTGTTCCAATGTGTCCGCGCTGGCGTCCGCCATATCGCCATACTTTGACCAGAATCGCACGGTCAACACAACCGCACTGTCCCCCAGTTCGCGCACAAATACCGATGGTGCGGGTTTGTCCGCAATTCGCGGATCACGCGCCAATATGTCCAGAATCGCGCGCCGCGCAACCGCCACGCGCGAACCGTACGAAATTCCAACTGTCAAATCAGTACGGCGCAATGACCCACCCGATAAATTCGTTATTTCACCATTGGACAGCGCGCCATTTGGCAAGAATATAACCTGATTGTCAAACGTGTGTAATTCGGTTGTGAAAATCATAATTTTTTTCACAATGCCCGTCTTGCCCGTGGCGGTTAAAATCGTGTCACCCACCTTGAACGGTTTCAAGAACAATATGATAATGCCACCGGCAAAGTTCTGCATCGTGCCCGACAATGCCATACCGACCGCCAATGCGCCCGCGCCCAAGACCGCGACAATCGATGTCATCTGAACCCCGACCGTCGTCAGCGATATCACAATCGCAATTATACGCAGTACGATACTAACAAACGACCCAACAAAGGATTGCAACGACGGGTCAAGATTGCGACGTTCCATTCCCCGTTTGACCGAACGCGATATGCGCCCCGCCAGCCACAATCCCGCGACCAATATAAATACAGACGCGGTCAATTTTATTGCAAAATGCACCGCCGTTTGCCCCAGCGATGTAATCACAGATTCCAAATCAATATCTTTTGCCAATGCACGTGCAACTGTCATGAATTATTTCCTTTGTTCTGATAAAAATCGGGCCATTGGGCCCGATTGATTTTTACATTTCGATATCTTCACAATTCGGGCCGTTGGTTGAAACGTCGCAACTCTTGTTCGCCTTGCGGAACCAGTTGCCGCCCTTGATTGTGCAACTCTGTGTTGTTGTGGTGGTGCATACGTGACACACACGCGTATCACGGTTAAACATACTGGTCACCGTACGTGTAACGCCACTGCCTGCGGTGGTGGTAACCGACGTTTCACCATTGCCGCCACGTGTTAAATCCTCGTTCGTCAGACCAGAACCCACATCGTAACTGATTGCGTATGGCGCGGCCAGTGGCGTTGATGCCTGCGCAGATTCTGCCGAACCCGTTCCGCCATTTTCCGCCATTTTCTGGCACATGTATTGCGCCAAATCTGCCGATGCATTCTTGGTTGCCGCCGCAATTTCCGAATTTAATTTTGCGTTATAGTTATCTTGGGCCTGACGCAGGGCCGACGCCGCGATTTGCATTTTAACACTGTTTAACAAGTTCGGAAAACGCGCCGTTGTTTTCTGGTTCGCATTGCCCGTAATCTGGGACAGGTTACGCCCACTGATGCAGTACTGAATCTCAGGATCTTGTTCAATCAGCGAAATCGTGCGATTGATTGTGCCCGCGATGTTATTCAGTTCTTCTTCGATGGACGAAATGATACCATCGGCATTTGCAACATCCGCGTTGCGGCTGCGTACCTGTGCCAAGTATTCATTGACACCGATTTGCCCCGCCCCCAGTTTTGTTGTTGTGCCATCGCCGTTATCAACCACGCGACCGGTCGCATCACCCATCTTGATACTGCCGAACGAAATCATACCCGTCACGCGATATGTTGTGCCATCTTTCTGGCTGCGCAATGACCCCGTGCCCAACGTATCGTCAGACGCGAATTTGTTACAGTCGGTGGTGCTGCCACAGACCTCTGTCATCTTGGTATCAACCAAATCCTGACACTGGTTCAATGCGGCGTTATCAATATTCAGATACAGCCCCATCAACATAGAATCCAAATCGTCCATCGAAAACGCCGGATTATTCGCCTTGCACACGACCAAGGTATCAATCGGGCAGATATCATGGATAAAGTCATAATCCATACCGATACAATTCTGGAACTCAGACCCGCAACGCGTATCAGCGGTAAAGCAATCTTTGACCTCTTGGGTGCACGCATCAACACGCATCGCCGCCAGTTTATCTGTGACATAACCCCAAATCAGTGGTTCCATACGTTCGCACGGATCAATTTCCACCTTGCAGAAACTGCGCGCCATATCAGGACGAGACAGGCATGCGTCCATCGTCGCAACGCCCTTGCCCGCGACATTATCTTTACACGCTGTCTGGATACAGTTTGAAATATTGGTCAGGCACGATTGACGGAACTTTGATTCAATCTTGGTTTCGGCCAATTTGATTGTTGGTGCGGCCTCGCGCAGAAAGGCGGGCCAAACCTGATCGCGCACGGCGACACAGTTGTCCAAAACATTTTCACAAATCGTACGCTTGGAATCCAGAATTTCCATCGTGGACGCGGTAATATCATACGTATTCACCGTTGCAACCTTGGTCGATGCGGTGCTGACCGCGGCATTATTCTGCATATTTTCAGATGCAATCGTTGAAACACAATTTTCCCAATCCGCGCCACACGCATCATCGGTCAGCATGCACTTTTTGAACTCAACCATGCAAGTACCCAAATCGTATTTGTTGGCGGATTCAAAACTTTCGCGCAAGGCATCGCGAACCTCGCCCTGGGCGGCGGCCAAATCTTGTTTGGCGTTTGCCATCTGGGTGGTCAAACTGTTTTCAAACCCCTTGCAATCCGACACAATTTGACGTGAATATAATTGGGTCAAGAAATTCAAATCTTTTTCACAATTATCTGGAATTTGCGCAGTGCACAATTCCTGGGCGGCGGCAAACAGTGCCGCACCGGTCTTGTCAGCAATGGTGCTGATTTCACTGCCAAAAACATCATCGTCATCGGTGGTATTGTTTTCAAACAGTGCCATCAAACTCTGGCGCGATTGTGCTTTCTTTTCTGCCGCGGTCAATTCGCCCGCCGACATAATATTTCCGTTTTCGTCATATTTACGCGTGCCGGTAAAGACAATGTCTGCGTCCGCACCCGCCTTGACCTTTTCAACCTCTTCGGTGCGAATACGCGCGGCCTCGTTCATAATGGATTGAATTTCTGCCAGTTGTGCTTCGTATTTGGCATTATCATCACTGCATGCGCAACTGCCCCCGTTGGAATTGTCGGTGATACAGAACTGATCCATACAGCCATAGTACGCATCATAGCACGCCTGATCATACAGCCCCGTGGCGGTCAGTCGCGTGCGCACGGTTGTGCCGTTTTGAATTGCCGATTGCTTTGCAACCTTGGTCGATTTGACCGCGGCCGCCGCCCCACCAACATCAGCAAACGCAACCCCACATAACAGATACGCTAAAATATTTTTCAAGCTCATCTCTCTCCGCCCATATTATCTTACATATTTATGTCTTCGCACGATTCGATTTCCTGACAAAATTCTTGTTGGCCACCGGCACTGCGTCCTGCGAACAGACCGCCAACTGCGCCAACGACGCCACCAATCGCCGTGCCCCAACCTGGGGATACCATCGTGCCGGCCGCCGCGCCCGCGGACATACCACCCGCCAGACCTTTCAGCCCCGCCGTACCCTTGGATTCGCCGCCGGTTTCACAAACCTGTTGCATACGGCAAACGTGGCAGTTACGCAATGACGGTTCAAACGACACACTGCGAATATAACTGTAATTCTTGCTGGATTTGTCCGGCGATTCAACCTGATAGGTTGCCAAGCAATTCTTTTCCGCCGCATCCAAATCTTGCTGGCGTGACAGTTCGGCAATCTTGGATTCCAATGCACGCATCACGCGATTTTCCGCACCAATTTGTGCAATCATTTTCGCACTGTTAAATACGGTGTCACCCAATGACTTACGCCCCTGTGGCTTTTCACTGTCTTGGCATGCCGCAACGGTCTTGTCCTGTTCAAACTGTTTGAAAAATTCATCAACAGACGCCGAAACATTACTGCGTACGGTTTCACGCAATGCCGCCAAATCCGTCGAATTATCTGGCACAGTTGTCAATGACGCAATCGTTGTATCGGTCGGCAAACATGACATATCAGTCCCACATACCGCCCCCAACTGTTCACCGAAATAGTTCAAACAACCCTGAACCAATTTGTAATCCATCTGTAACAGCACGGATTGAACAATGATATCAAATTGCGTTTCATTCTTGCACGATGGATACATTGACTGCGGACACAACGCGGCAATTTCCGTCGGTGTTTTGCCCAAGCATTCTGGTGCAGTAAAGTTTTCACCACATTTGTCTTGCAAGCATTTATCAATATCGTTCTGGCAGAACTGCGTACGCAGATAGCCCAGTTTGTCATTCACACTGCCCTGAATCCCAGGAATCAGTGTTTCGCATTCTGTAATCACCGGACAAATACCCGCAGCCACATTCACATCGGTCAAACACGCCGAATTTGTTTCTGTGCTGCAACTGTCTTCCAAGCAAACTTGGATTCGTGCCAAACATGTTGCACGCGCATTTTTGTCCGCATACTTTGCTGCATCAGCCAAAATAGTTTCAGATTCCGCCGCCCAATCTTGGACAACATAATCACGCACCGCCATGCATTGATCCAACACGTTTTCACACGCGTTCGCACGACGCCCCAACAAATCCGCGTCCAGACAGTTTTCGAAATTAGTTCCACAACCGCCCTTGTCCGCGATGCATGCACGATACGCCAACAAGCATTCGCCACGATTGTATTTGTTTGTCGTGTCCAGCATTTCCAAACGCGCCTTGCGCACTGCGGCCTCGGCCGTGCGTTTATTCGCGGTTGCGTTTGTTTTCTGGTCGGTCAAATATGCATTAAACGATTTACAATCTGATACAATCTGGCGCGCATACAGTATCTCTTCCATTTCGGCACTGTCGCCACATGCCGCCAATTTATCGGCACAATATTCAGACGCCATCGCATACAGGCCATCACCAATATCATTATCGGTGTCCAACGCGTCCGTGTCACTGGCACTGCCGCTGTTTAACCAATCAATAAAACTTATACCAGATGCGCGCGAACTCTTCTTGGCATTTTCGCTTTCGCCAAAGACCAACTTTGCCTTGGCCCCCAGTTGTTCGCGCTCAACCCCGACGGTGTATAAACTGTCCGCCTCTGACTGGATTGATTGAATTTCTTGAATCAAACTTTTTGACTGTTCAATATTCGATGAACACGCACAACGACGCCCCTCGGATTCATCTAGCAAGCAAAACTCGTCCATGCATGTGCGATACGCCGTACGACAATCAGTGTTCTTTGTATCAGTTTTTTCGTCCGTCACCACCGGCACAGTGGACGAATTTGCCGGCAATGTTGCAACCGCGCCATTCGTTGTGCCACCCGTTGCGGTCGCGGGTTTCGTCGTCATGGTCGGCTGCAAATTCGCAACCATATTGGGCGAACGCGCGCCCGCCATCGACATACGCGTCACACCAACGCGCACAGAATCCGCATCGCGCGTCGCGCCAAACGCCAACGACGGCACAGCACATAACAACGTAAAAAACGAAACTAATTTCATGTGAATCCACCCTACATTATTATGCCTAATTTTATCAAATGTCGGGGCGTGGCGCAAGCAGATAAAAACATCTTGCAATTTTTTATGCCACGCATTATGATTACAGCCGTAAATTTGCAGAAAAATCCAAGGAATAGATATGGCAAAAGATGATGTAATTGTATTCAGCGGCACGGTCGAAGACAAACTGCCCAACACCATGTTCCGTGTCAAATTGGAAAACGGACACGAAATTCTGGCAACCGTATGCGGCAAAATGCGCAAGGCACGCATTTGGGTCAACATCGGGGAAAAGGTTCGCGTTGAAATGACGCCATACGATTTGGACAAGGGTCGCATTACATTTGTTGAACGTAATCGCCCCACCCCAGATGCAAACAATCAATAGTTAAAAATCCACCACATCGGTGGATTTTTTGTTTGAATTTTATTGAAATACCCCTTGCCCAGAAATGGGCTTTTTTGATATCATATGTGACGTACAAAGGAATGAAAAAGATTTTGCTTTTTGCCGCCACATTGTGTGCCGGCATCGGCATGGCCGATGCTGCGGTGCGCAGCGCGTCAAATATCAGCCGAAATCAGACACCCCAAACCAATCAATCACAATCGGGCACATCACGCGGTGGGGCCGCAACGGTCAGCGCACAATCACGCGCCACAACCACGCGCCAGACAGCACGCGCGACCACATCACGCAGTGCGACCGGCGTATCCGCCCGCAGCGCATCGACAAAAACGGTTGCCCGCACCGCATCAACAACGACCGCACGCGCAA
>JAUNMD010000080.1 GCA_030531915.1 Pseudomonadota bacterium | reverse complement strand
CTATTATCTCATTTTATCTCTCTTGCACGCGGGAATTATTGAGTTACAATATGCGCCGAATAACAAAGGAGAAATTATAATGAAGAAATATGCAATTTTAGCGGCACTGGCGACCGTTTTGTCGGGCTGTGCGACCACCAATCCATACACCGGCGAATCGCAAACGTCCAAGGCCGTATGGGGCACTGCAATCGGTGCAGCAACGGGCGCGGCGACCGGCGCATTGGTATCTGGTAATCGTGGCAAGGGCGCATTGGTTGGCGGTCTGGCGGGCGCGGCCGTGGGTGGTGGCGTTGGTTACTATCTGGACGTGCAAGAGGCCGAATTACGCCAAGAATTGGCATCAACCGGTGTCAGCGTCGTCCGCGACAGCGACAGCATTCGTTTGGTAATGCCGGGCAATATCACGTTCAAAACAGATTCTGCAGACATCAATGCGGGATTTTATGCAACATTGAACTCGGTGGCCAAGGTTTTGAATAAATACAGCAATTCGACCGTCATGGTATCGGGCTATACCGACAGCACGGGCAGTGCGGATTACAACCAGACCCTGTCGCGCAATCGTGCAAACGCGGTTGCAGCGTACTTGCAAGGTCAGGGCGTCAAGGCATCGCGCTTTGAAATTTTGGGTATGGGATCGTCCAACCCAATCGCATCGAATGCCGACGCGGCGGGCCGTCAACAGAACAGACGTGTTGAAATCAAAATCATTCCAAATAAATAAAAAACGGGGCATTTGCCCCGTTTTTTAATGATATAGTTACAAATATAAAATCAAAAAAACTTTGTCACCAGCATCCCTGTTACAAACTGAACTTAAAGACACTCAGGTTCGGGATTTCACTGTTGGGTTGCAAGATATTTTCAATCGTTGGTGTGTCACCGTTCAAAATTGTGGCCAGTGTTCTGATAAAATGACCGTGTGAAAATGCCACAATAAACTGTTCGTCGCGTCCGCGCAGGCGTTCGATAAACGCGTGTGCACGCCCCACCATTTCGTTAAATGTTTCGGTGTTTGCGCCGTCGCGCCAATCGGCATCCGCGCGTGCAATAAACACATCGCGCATCGCACGGCGTTCTTCGACCGTTTTGCCCAGACATTTTTGGTTGTCCAGATAGTCAAATTCTTGTATCGGCCAAATTTCCACGGGCACATCACTGTATTTCGCAATAAATGGTGCGGCGGTCTGGCGCGTGCGTAAATATGGCGACACAATAATCAGGTCAGGGCGTTGGTCAAACGCATCGGCAAATGCGGCCGCCGCATTCGCGCCATCGGGCGACAGTGGAATGTTGCTGTGCAGCGTTGTTGATACGTCGCCACGGTTTGCAACGCTTTGCGCGTGGCGCACAATCCATATTTCATTCGGCATGTTTTTTATTCCCCAGTCGCAGTTGCCCGCATGCAGAACCAATATCGCTGCCGCGTTCGCGGCGAATACGCGCATGAATCCCGTTTTTAATCAGTATGTCTTGGAATCTGTGTACGGCGTTACCCGATGGTGATGCGAAATCGCGTTCATCAACCGCGTTCCACGGTATCAAATTCACCATGCAATTTTTTCCGCGCAACAGTTCAGATAACTTTTCGGCGTATTCTGGCGTACAGTTAAACAGTTCCACGTCGCCATTCGCATTTTTGCGCGCCAACAAGATATATTCAATCATCAACTGGCGATTATGCAGGGCGGTAAATTCGTCCGCAGCGGCCAATACCTCTGCCAATTTATATTTATTATTTATCGGCATAATTTGCCCGCGCAGTTCGTCTGTTGGTGCGTGCAGCGATATTGCCAAATTGATTGGCCGCCCCCACGCAATCAGTTCATGAATCCCCGGCACAATTCCGCATGTCGAAATCGTAATACGACGCCACCCGATGCCCATATCGCGATTCGCGCGTTCACAGAATCCGATAACATTTTCAGTATTCTGTAACGGTTCGCCCGTGCCCATCACAACAATATGCGACACGTCACCATTATTTGCATCGCCATTCGCACGAATTGGCCGTTCGCGCGCCGCGTCACGCCCACAGCGCAATTCCCATTGTGCGACCAAGATTTGCGAGAATATTTCATTTACCGTTAAATCGCGTTTCAGCCCCAACAACGTACTGGCACAAAACTTGCAGCCCATTGCGCAACCGGCCTGTGAACTGACGCAGACGCTGTTGCCATATGTTGTGCGCATCAATACGCATTCAATCTGTTCGCAATCGTTCAGTTCCAACAAGAATTTTGTTGTTTCGCCATCAGATGATTGTAACTTTTTAACGATTTTTACCGGCAATGTCTGTGCCACCGCGTCCAAATCATGACGCAGCGCATCCGGCAAATTTTTCATGACACTGAAATCAGGCGCGCCACGATTTAACCATTCGCGAATTTGCTTTGCACGAAATCGCGGTTGGCCCATATCGGTTATGAACTTTTCCAGTTCGCCATCGGTAAAATTAAATAAAATCGGTTTCATAATTTATATCTGTCGTCGTTTATAACAACCACCGCTTTGCGGCGCAGTTGTTTCAGTTGCTGGTCTGCGATAAACATTGCCTGTTTGTATGTGGCATTTTGTTTTATCATTTCGTCCAGTTTGCCATATTCTTTGGTCTTTTTAGTGCTGCATACCAATAAAACACTGCGGTCAACAACCGGTGACCACGTGAGGGTTGGCAGCGTCGCCACGCGCGCACGGATATCAGACGATAATTCGTATTGCAGCGCGGTGAACTTTTGCGGCGCACCACCCAAATTTTCCGCCATTGCAACCGCATCATCGCATGATTTTGGTCGTGTCAGTTTTGCCGCAACATCGGCGGGAATATCAACCAATCGCACGATTGTCATTTCCACCGGCAGGCCGTTTTCACGCGCAATTTCCGCGCGTTCGGCATCGATTTCTTCGCGGGATACGTCAACCGTCGGCATAATTGTACGACCAACAATAATCTGCCATGCGATTTCGGCGCGCAACGCGCTGCGTGCCATCGCGCGTTCGGATTCAGACATATCGCCCAAATTCATTTTTTTCAGTTCTTTGTCCACAACATCATCTTCGGGTACGGCATGAAAGTTTTGCGCATATGCGATTTTGACATTGTCATCAATGATATTCTGTAACGCAACGCGACGATTATCGGTTGGATTTTTACCCTGACGTGACATCAGTTTTACGCGCGCGGTAATATCGGTATCGGTAATCGGTGTACCATTTACCGATGCAATGACGCTGGCGGCGTATGCCGGCGCGGTCATCATCATAAATGCGCCCGCCAAAATCAGATTTAACTGTTTCATCTGTCCTTTCCCCGTTTCATGTTTAGTACTGTTGGCCATTGATACTCATACCAATGCGGAACTGGAACGTAGTTGTTCCGACATAGTCCCCCTTGACCGCGTTATCACGACGGTATTCCATCGACATGTAATAACATGGGTGTGTATAGAACACGCCGCCCGTATGACGCTGGAACGCACCGGTTGTCATGTTATAGATTGAATTAAAGCGCACCGCCCAACGTTGTGTCAACTGGATACCAAACCCACCCATAATTTCATTGATAGAATCATTTTTTGTGTATGTATCAATAAACTGCTGTGACCAAATGTGCCCAATGTTCAGGTATGTCCCCGCACTGTGGGTCAGGTACGCCGATGTTTCAATATGGCGCAATGCCAAATCATTACGCGCCAAACGGAATCGGCTGGTCAATTCCAACCATTTCATGTTGTTAAAACCAACACGTCCGACATAGTCCGATGCGCCATTCAAAAATCCGCTGTTTGGGTCAATGGTATCGCGATCTTGGAAATCATATGTTTGTCCCAAGAATACTTCGAATGAACGGCCATCTGGGTTAAACGCCGCCCAACGCACACCGTAATCGGCATAGTTACTGTTTTCCCACAAATC
>JAUNMD010000079.1 GCA_030531915.1 Pseudomonadota bacterium | reverse complement strand
CAAACTAGTTTTACAGAAGATGAATATTAGAATTTAATAAAGCTATTACCTACTGATATTGATTGGAGTAAAAATTTCACTCAAGATTTAGATGGTAATTATGTTTTAGTTGTGCCTATTAATAATTTAATTGCAGCTTTAGAAAAAAATACTTCTGCTTTATTAGGTGAGGGTACTGATCAGTTAGAAGCTAAACAAGCAATGGGTGATATGTTACATTCTACTCCTGGTATGTATATACCTGAATATAGTTCGGATACTAAAACTAAACGTGAGTAGCTTCAAAATATTCAGCAAATGATGAAGGACTCTCCCGAATTTTTTGAAGCAGCGAAAACTGCTGGTTATGCGACTCTTTTAAATGTAGATTTAACAGGGGACATAGGTGATACGGACTTTTAGGATAAAATTAATAAGCTTTGGGAATCATACAGTGAGCTTTATCAACTGAGTAAAGTAGATTCAAATACAGGTAAGTCTTAGTATCAAAATCGTATTGAGCAAGCAGATCTTCAAGCGATTTCTTTTGAGGCTCAAGCTATGAATCCTCTTCGTGCCCGTGAGCAAGCATTAAATTATCTTGATTCTGGTAATAATAGCTATGCCCAAGCTTATGGTGATGCTTTTATAGCTGTAGCGGATGGCTATGGAGAAGCAATTAATTAGGATATATTAAATCGTTTTAAAGAAATAAACTAGCTTTTTAAAGACGGCAAAGTTGATGCTACTACTTATGCAGATGGTGTCCGCGAAATTACCGCAGAACTTAGTCGTGTTGAAGGTAATGAGAATTTAGAAAAATTACGTGGAAATCTTGACAATATAAAAGAAGGTATGACTGAGGCTAATAAAGCAGTTCAATATTCTGCAATTGCACAAAATTTAAAGGACTTATTTGGTGTTGAAGTTGATGTTTCTTGGGTTAAAGATAATATTGATAAAATTAAAGCTTGGACTGAAGAAGTATTGAAAAGATGCGTAAGGAATTAATTAAAACACAAGATATTAAAATTGACCCAATTGAAATTAATACAATTCTTAGTACAGATGAACCTGAAGCAAAAATTTAGGGGTTAATGAATTATCTTTCTCAATTGCTTGGGCAAGATTATACTTTATCAATTAATGGTCAAGCAAATTTAAGTGATATTTTTACTGCTATTCAAAAAGTAATAATTCAAATTGCTACCGTTCAGGCTATGGCTTCCGGTAGCACGGAAGAAGCTATAAGTATTTTATCAAATGCTTAGTCTCTAATCGAGTAGATCGCAGGATAGATGGGTTTTGAACTTGATAGTGATGTCTCTTTAACTCCAATTACAGGTAACTTTAATGAATATTCTATGGTGATAACTGGCACCGCAGAAGATGGTAGTCAGACTTATGGATTTAAGAAAACTGGTTCTAAAGAACTCCCATTAGGCGTTGCTCCAAGCCTAAGTTTTCACGAGAAAGGGGCTGGTGCTACTACAGATTATAATAAAAAAATGATAGCTCATTATGGTGGTGGCGCTACAGTAGGAGAGCAATCTTAGAATGGGACCGTTAAAAATCCTGCTAAGCCCAAAGCAGAAATGTCTGAGAAAGATAGAACTAATTTAGTTGATTAGGTTAATAAGAATACTGTTAATTGGTCTTAGATTGCTAATGATATTGCCAATTGGGTATATGATAAAACGGATACCGAACCTACTTCTCCTCCACCCGCTTATGGAGATAAAAATCCAAATAAAGGTGGCGGTTCGGGTTCAAAAGATAGCCCTTCTAATAATGACGAGGACAAATGGAAAAATTCCTATGATTGGCTTTATAATTTAACTCAAGATATTAATGCCGAACTTGAAAAACGTGAAAAACTTGAACTAAAATATGATAATATTTTAAAAGACCGTAATAAAACTGCGAAAGAACTTTACCAAAATGCAAAAGCTCAATTAGCCAGTTTAGAAAAATCTCGTAACCTTAATGCTGAAGCTTATGTGAAACGTAGAGCAGAGCTTCAGCTTGAAGCAAAACAAGCAACTGCTCAATATACTAATGACACTCGTTTTAATATGAAGTGGGGAACTGGTTTAACTTCTGGTAATGGCAGTTCTTCTGGTTTACACGTAATTGATTTAGCTGGTTCTGGTGGCGGTTCAGAAGATACTAAAAAAGATCAAGGTAAACGGACTATGTTAAGTGAAGCAGAGCTTGGACGCTATGCAACATTTAATTGGGATGATAATACAGTTGAAATTAACTGGGATGCTATTAATAAAATTAGCGATCAACAAAAAGGTGAAGCTGTTGAAGATTACATTTCTAAGCTTGAAGAAATTCAAGAAAAAATGAACGAAGCAGAAAAGTCCCTTCTTGAAATTGATGGTAAAATTCGTGAAATTATTGACCAAGGTAAAGATGAATTTAAAGATTTTGAACAACAAATTTTTGATGCATTAGTTAGCCGTTACCAAAAAGAAATTGATAAATTGACTGAAATTAGTGAAGCAATTACCGATGCTAATTCTAAATTAATTGACTCAATGACAAATGCAATTGATAAAGAACGTGAGGCCCGCGATAATGAAAAAACAGAAACTGAATTAGCTGATAAACAAAAACGGTTAGATTACTTACGGTCTGATACTTCTAATGCTAATGCTAAACAGATTCTTGACCTTGAAAAAGAACTTGCTGAAGGACAAGAAGATTATACTGATCAATTAATTGATTAGAAAATTGATGAACTTAAAGAGCAAAATGATAAAGCAAGTGAGCAACGTCAAGTTCAAATTGATTTAATGACTAAAAATTTAGAGATGGCTCAAGAAACCGGAGCTTTATGGCAAGAAGTTTATAATTTAATGGATGTAGGCGTTGATCAAGAAGGAGCATTAGTTAAACAATCAGAATTATTTGATTTACTTCAAAGTGAAGCGGGTTGGCAAGGCATGAGTGCTGTTTCTAAAATGACATGGCTTGATGAATTGACCGAAACTGTTAAAGCTGGTATGGCTTATTTAATGACAGGACGGCAACTTGAATATATTGGCACTGAAGCGGGCAAGCAAATTACTTTTAGTGCTTATGATGAGCAAGGAAGACTGCAATGGCTAACAGGTACAGTTGATAAGAATGGTGATGTTGTTGATAGTAATGGTGTTAGATACAGTGAAATTTTTTAGAATTATGATGGAAGTTTTACTACAATGGAAACTGCGGGCGTCGGCACTAAAAAAGAGCCACCTAAACCTGAAGAAAAACCTTCTACGCCCTCTTCTTCTGGTAGTACTAGTGGTAGTCGAGGAACAGGAACAACTCCACGTATTAATTTGAGTGGTTCAAATGGAATTATTTTAAATGAGGATGGTTCCAATTCTGGTATTAGTGTTTGGGATCATGGTAAAGGCGTAAGTAATGCAGAAATACGAGCAGCCCGTGATCTTGGTAATTTGGGTCAGTATGATTCTAATAACAATGGATTAATTGATAAAAAAGAATTACAAGAAGCATTAAAGAAAAATAAAATTAATCCAAACGATTCTAAATACCAAATGGAATATGATAAGACTTGGGATCCTTATTACAAAAAACGCGCTGAAAAATATGCAACTGGTGGTCTCAATACCCAAACTGGTCCAGCTTGGCTTGATGGTACATTTACTAAACCAGAACTTGTATTAAATTCTAAAGATACCGCTAATTTCCTTGAACTTCGCGATTTATTGCGGGCATTACAAATTTCCATTAAGTCTCCTCACCGCGATTTAACCGATAATAATAAGAATAATGGAGACAACTACTACGAAATTGACATAAATGTGGAGAGTATTGCCGATGATTATGACGTCGCAAAAATGGCAGATAAAATTAAGAAATTAATTAGTCAAGACGCTCTTTATAGAAATGGCAATGCAATCAATAGACTGAGATAAAGGAG
>JAUNMD010000078.1:393-3938 GCA_030531915.1 Pseudomonadota bacterium | reverse complement strand
CGCATGAACGCCGATCTCGTCCACGCGGTCCTCTTCCCCTTCATCGATTCGCTCGACGTCCTGTAGGAGGGAGGACGATGATGGGAATGGGAGGACGCACGTTGTTTTTTGTTCTGGCCGCTTCGCTTGCCGTACAGGCCGACGTGCAGGTGCGCGCGCTGCCGGGCGCGGGCGTCGCGATGCGGCGGGCCGTGGTCGGCGTCAACCACCTTGCCTATGGCCGGGACGGCTACGGTCTGCTGCTCCCCGGCGCGCCGACGGTCGATCCGGCCCTCGTCGCGATGCAGCGGGAGATCGGTTTCGGCTCCCTGCGCTATCCGGGCGGCTGCGGCGGCACGCATCCGTTCTCCTGGAAGAAAAACGCCGGGCTGGAGGGTACCTGCCGGGCCCTGGGCGTCACCGCGTTCATGGACATGTGCGAGCGTGTCGGGGCGGACCCGATTCTCGGCATCTCCTCCCATCGCGGGACACCCGAGGAGGCCGCGCAGTACGTCGAGTTCCTGAACGCCCCGGCCGACGACGCGCATCCGTGGGCGCAGAAGCGCGCCGTGCGCGGCCGCCTCCGTCCCTACGCCGCGCGCTTCTTCGAGTACGGCAACGAGACCTACCACGGCACGCATCCGGGGAAGGGCGAGCCCCGTCGGCAGATCCGTCCCGAGGACTACGCCGGGAACTACCTGAAGTTCCGGGCCGCGATGAAGGCGGCCGACCCGAAGATCCTCCTGGGCGCCGTCCTGACCGCGCAGGGCAGCGGCTGGAACCGGCGCGTGCTGGCGCGGATCGGCGGCGTCGCCGACTTCTTCGTGCGGCACACCTACTGCGCGGTGCCGGAGCGCACGACGGAGGACGGCTACCTGTCGCTCTTCCTGGACCGGCGCAGGGATCTTGAGAAGATGCTGGCGGATCAGGTCGCCGAGATCGGGCGGCCCGACGCGAAGCTGGCGATTACCGAGTTCAACGCAACCCTGTCCCACCACCGTACGCTCAGCGCGGCGCTCGTGAACCTTGAGACGCTGATGGTCCTTGCCGCCGACCGGCACGTCGTCCATGCCGACTACTGGCAGTTCGTGAACGAGGCGTTCGGCATGGTGCGCGGCACGACGGGGAACTTCGTGAAGCGCCCCAACGCCTGGGCCTTCGAACTGTACGCGCGCTACACGCTCGACACGCTGCTGCCGGTGGGCGTCGACGACCCACAGGCCGCCGCGCGTCCGCAGGCCGCCCTCGACCCGGAGATCGCGGCCGCGCTGGGACGGAACTTCGCCGAGGGCGTGCGGTTCGGCTACGGCGGCGGGAAGCGGACGACGGACGCGGGGACGGCCACGACGTACGCCTACGACGACGGAACGCATGTGCTGCGGTTCCTGGACGACCGGGCGATGAACTTCTTCCATCTCCAGGCGCGCATCGGGAACCTCCCCAAGGGCGACCGCTGCAACTGGAAGGTCTCCTGCCGGATGCGCGTCGAGGACATGGCGGGTGAGGACGTCAACCTCGACGTCACCGACGGGCGCGGCTGGACGGCGACCCACAGCGCGGCGGCGCTGCCGTCCGTGGGCTCGCCGGACTGGATTGCGGTCTCGACCGTCTACCGTCCGCTCATCGACAATCCGGGTTCGCTGATTCTCCGCTTCCGCCGCGACGGCGCGGGCGCGCGCGGGACGGTCTTCGTCCGTGATCTGCGCGTCGAGGCGGTCGCAAGGGAGACGCCGCGTATGTCGCCCATCGTCGGTCAGCTCTCCGTCGGAAACGGTGGCACGTCGGCTGCGCTCCTGCTCATCAACCGGTCGCTTTCTTCGCGGGACGTCCTGTTTAACATCAATCACATCCCCGGCTTCACGGGCCGGGGCGTGGTGGTTTCATCCGAAGTCCTGACGGGACCAAACGCCTACGCGACCAACGAGGAAAACCCCGATACCGTCAAGCTCGTCCCGTTCTCGCCAACCGTCCGCACGGGTTGCCTCAAGGCCACCCTCCCTCCCCATGCGGCCGTCGCCTTCCGCTTCGAATAGACGTTTACCTGGTACAGATGGCCCGGCACGCAGCTCGGCATGTGGCCCGGCACGCGAAGTACCCGCGCCGCCCCCGGCGCGTGGCGTCCGAACGGATTCGGCCCGCAGTACCATGTGTCGCCGGGAGGGACGCGCTTGTCGCGTCCGTTCACACGGATCGCCGTCACCCATCTGTGTAGATCCGTGTCAGACGAATCCGTATCTGTGGAGATCTGTGGTTAATTTCCTCCCTCCCCATTATTTACAACTGAACACACTGAAAACCACTGAACACACAGAAATGCCCTTCGGGCGACACGGAGGAGGCCGGGAAAGGGAGTCGCTTCGCACACGTCAGCCATATTTCCGCCTCATAATCATAATCTATGGGGTTTCTGTACCGAAACATTCCGAAGCGAAGTCTCGTATTTAGGGTGGAGGTTGAATCTGCTCGACTTAAATCAGTTATCTGGCTGTAGTCTCGTTCTATTCATGTGTTATACCATCCATGTTGTTGGAAGAGAATCTTACGCATGGAAATCTCATCCGAGGATGAAGGTGGAATGATTGCGGGATTTCACTTCGGAACGATGTGGGATTGGAAGGGGGATGGGGTATCTGTCTGACCCCGGCACGTGGCGTCCGAGCGGGGCCACCCCCAGAAGGGGCACACCCTCATCCATTCTCTCAACCTCCGTGCCCCCGTACCTCCTCTTGCTCCGCGTTAACCGACTGGAAGCCAATCCCCCCATTGCCGCACATGGGGTCGCTCCCGCTGTCGTATACAAATCGTTCGTACGCCACGCGCCGAGAGTGGCACGGGTACATCGCGCGCCATCCCATTGACATCGTCCGAAGCAATCACTCCCTCCCACACTCTCAAATGAGATTTCAATGCGTAATAAATCCGACTGCAAGTTAAATCCTATAACTTGTAAACATCATATTGTAGGGTGAAATAGTTCAATCGTAGCTAAAGCCAAGCTCTCAATCTAAATGCGGAACTTCGCTTCGGAACGTTCCGCCGTGAAATCCGAGAGCCTAAGATTATGAGGCGGAAACATGGCTAGGGTGTGCGAAGCACACTTTTTTCGGCCTCCTTCCGTGTCGCCCGAAGGGCGGTTCCGTTTGTTCAGTGGTGTAAAACTCCTTCTGCCCCCCACTTCGCCCTGCCCCGCCTCCGGCCGGTTAACACGGAGCACGCGGAGGCACGGGGACACGGAGAGTGGTTTTGAGGTTGGCTTGCGCACGGCTTCATCCACCATCCGTCTTCGGGAGGGGCGCGCTCCTGTGCGACCGAACGCCCCCAACGCCACGGCCCGGCGCGCAATGTACCCGCGCCGTCTCGGCGCGTGGCGTCCGAACGGATTCGGCCCACAGTACCATGCGTCGCCGGGAGGGACGCGCTTGTCGCGTCCGTTCACACGGATCGCCGTCCACCCATCTGTGTAGATCCGTGTCGGGCGAAGCCCGTATCTGTGGAGATCTGTGGTTAATTCCCTCCCTCCCCATTGTTTACCACTGAACACACTGAAAACCACTGAACACACAGAA
>JAUNMD010000078.1:0-383 GCA_030531915.1 Pseudomonadota bacterium | reverse complement strand
TCGCTTTGTACTTTTCAGCCATATTTCCGCCTCATAATCCTAATCTATGGGGCTTCTGTACCGAAACATTCCGAAGCGAAGTCTCGCATTTAGGGTTGAGGTTGGATCTGTTCGGATTAAATCAGTTATTTGGCTGTATTCTCGTTCTATTCATGTGTTATACAATCCATGTTGTTGGAGGAGAATCTTACGCATGGAAATCTCATCAGAGGATGAAGGTGGAATGATTGCGGGATTTCGTTTCGGAACGGTGTGGGATTGGAATGGGGATGGGGTATCTGTCTGACCCCGGCGCGCGTTGTACCTGCGCCGCCCCCCGCGCGGGGGGGTCGGGCGGCTTCGGCCCCACCCCCCAGCGGCCCCCCCACCACCACTCGCGAATC
>JAUNMD010000077.1 GCA_030531915.1 Pseudomonadota bacterium | reverse complement strand
AATACGACGTTGTTGCACGTAACAAGCACGACAATGACCTGAAACTGTCATGGTGCGATGTTAAATCGCCGATTGACGGTATGGTTATTACCAAGTTCCGCGAGGTTGGCGAAGTTGTTGCCCCTGGGTCAACGTTGGTATCACTGGCAAATCCATACGACATTTGGGCATATTTCTATGTTCCGTATGAAATGCTGCACCAGTTGAATGTTGGCCAGCATGTTATCGGCACATTGCCAGAGGCCGCCGGCAAAACATTTTCCGGTACAATTATCAAGATAAACGAACAGGCCGAATTTACGCCAAAGAATGTTCAAACCCGCGAAGAACGCACTCGTTTGGTCTATGGTGTCAAAGTAAAGTTTGAAAACCCAGATTTAACACTGAAATCCGGTATGACAATCGAAAGCACATTGTTAAATGAATAAGCAAATTGGTATTGATATTTCCGGCGTGACCAAGCGGTTCGGTGATGTTGTTGCACTGGACAATGTGTCAATGCGTTTTAACCCAGCAACACTGTATGGTGTGATTGGGCCGGCGGGCGCGGGTAAAACCACCCTGTTCCGGCTGATGCTGGAACTGATGCGCCCGAATAAGGGAAAAATAACCTATTATGAAAATGGGCACGTGGTTGATTTTGCCGACGCACGTGAATCTGTTGCCTATATGCCACAGAGCCAGAGTTTATACGCCGACCTGTCGGTTGACGAACATTTGGACTTTTTCCGACGTCTGTATGGCATACCCGACGCCGAATATAAAAAGAAAAAGGCAGAATTGTTGCATATGGCGCGATTGGACAAGTTTTTGGACAGAACCGCGGGCAACCTGTCGGGGGGAATGTATAAAAAACTGGGGCTGATTTGCGCGTTGCTGCGCAGTCCGCGCGTAATGCTGTTGGACGAACCGACAAACGGTGTTGACCCCATCAGCCGACGCGAATTTTGGGATTTGCTGCACGCGGCCCAGCAACAGGGAATCTTGGTCATTATGACAACCGCATATATGGACGAGGCCGAACGCTGTGGCGAGGTTGTTTTGATGGAACGCGGGCATGTTCTGGGCACGGGCGAGCCCAAGGAACTGTTGCGCGCATCGCGGTCGGCAAACTTTGATGAATATTTCTTGAAACGTGGGGGCGATGAAAAATGAAACAGCAAGGCAATGCCCCAATCGTAGATGTATGCAATCTGTACGTGCGTTTTGGTGATTTTTGCGCCGTGCGTGATGTTTCGTTCAGTGTTTGCGCGGGCGAGATATTCGGATTCTTGGGCGCAAATGGCGCGGGCAAGACGACAACTATTCGCGTGTTGTGCGGATTGCTGCCGGCATCGGACGGTCGCGTTGTTATTGATGGTCACGAATTTGTAAACGGCAACGCAAATTTGATTAAACAGAGTGTGGGCTATATGTCCCAGCACTTTACATTGTATGATGGTTTGTCCATCAAAGAAAATTTTGATTTTGCCGCGGCCCTGCGTGATTTGCCGGAATCGGTGTATCTGCGCCGGCGTCGTGCATTGCTGAAATTTATCGGATTTGATGAAAAACTGTCCACGGTGGTACGCGACCTGCCGGGGGGAATTAAACAGGAAATCGCACTGTGCGTTGCATTGCTGCATGATCCAAAAATTATATTCTTGGACGAACCGACCGCCGGCGTTGCGCCCGTATCGCGCCAGCGTTTTTGGTCGCTGATTAAAAAATTGGCATCAGATGGCAAGACGATTTTCGTTACCACCCATTATATGGACGAGGCCGAAAATTGCGACCGCATCGCATTGATGCGCGCGGGCGAACTGATTGCGATTGATTCACCCAAAAATTTGAAGCAACAGACGTTTGGCGACACGCTGTACAATTTCACGCCACGCGTTGACAATCCTGTATTTCCACCGGAAAAAATCTTGGACATTTGCGAACCATACGGACGTCATTGGCACATTCGTTTTCGTGACTGTGTTGATGCGCGCGCCCAGATTGAAAAATACAAAAAATATTTCGACATTAAAAAGATATCGCCATCACTGGAAGACGTATTTATCAGATTGGTAGAGGGGCAAAACAGATGAGATTCTTTTCCCGCGAACGTGCGGCGGCCATTTTTTCCAAAGAGTGCAAACATATTCTGCGCGATCCGTTTACGCTGATTATCGCGCTGTTGTTGCCGTTGGCGATTGTGCTGATTCTGGGTAATTCGATAGAGTTCAATATTCGTTCCATTAAAATGGCGTACTATGATGACGATCGCACGGAAAGTTCGCGCATGCTGATTGACACGTTCGGCAGTTCGGATTATTTCAAACCGTACCCGATTGATAACCCAGATGCGGGATTTGACGAAATATTGGCCGAACGCGCACGCGCCGTGTTGGTTGTTCCACCGGATTTTGAGCGCGAGGTTCTGGCCGGACGCACCGGTAATGTTCAGGTTATGGTTGATGGCGCAGACAATTCGTCGATTATCGCAATCACGAATTATATGAGCACAATCAACACCAATGCCGCGGTCAAGATTCTGAAAATGAACACATCGGCGTCACCGCTGTCGTTCAAATCACGATACCTGTTTAACCCAGAATTAAATTCGCGGTGGTTTTCTGTGCCGGGGTTGTCGGCGGTGATTATTGCACTGGTGGCGATTATGCTGACCACGCTGACAATTTGTCGTGAATGGGAAAAAGGGTCGATGGAAATGCTGTTATCCACGCCGGCAACCACGTTGGAAATCATTGTGGGCAAGGTTTTGCCATACGCCATTTTGTCTTTCATTGGTTTTATTTTGGTGTTTATCGTTGCGCGCACGGTATTTGGCGTGCCATTTGTGGGCAGTTATCTGACCCTGACGCTGGCAACATTGCTGTTTATTTTGGGGTATTTGGCAATGGGGCTGTTCATATCGGTGTCCACCCATAAACAAGAGGTTGCAATTCAATTTGCATTGATTGTCGGCCTGTTGCCGACGGTGGTGTTGTCGGGATTTGTATTTCCGGTGGAATATATGGGCGGAATTTATCAGGCGGTGTCCGACGTATTTCCGGCACGCTTCTATATTGAAATCACCCGCGATCAATTCTTGAAAGGCAGCCCGATTACCGCCCTGTGGCGTCAATTCGCCGCGATTGGTGCGATTGCGGTCGTGCTGTTGGTTGCATGTCTGACACGGTTCAAAAGGACATTGGAATGAAAAAGAAACGTCTGCTGGGATTTTTCAAGAAAGAACTTATCGCCCTGCTGCGCGATCCTGTCTTGCTGGTCGCGGTTATGGTTATGCCGGCGGTGCAACTGATTATTTACAGTGGAGCAATCACGTTGGAGGCCAAGAACCTGCGTCTGGCGGTGGATATGACGCCAAACGACGTCGTCATGGACAAGGTTTATAATCACGCCATTGGTTCGGGCTGGTTCGTGCGGGCGGACACATCAACGCGCGACGCGGTGTCCGTGGTGCAATCGGGCGACGCGGACGTTGCGATTGTTGCACCGGCGGGCGGTCTGACCAAGAGTTTGATTCGTGGCGAAGGGCAAATTCAGATTCTGATTGATTCCATGAATATCTTGAAGGCCCAGAGTATCGAGGGCTATTTGGCGGGCGTTGTGTTGTCGACCGTGCGCGAAATGAATTATGCCCTGCCCGCGTCGCCCATTAAATTTGATATGCGAATATTGTTCAACCCAGAACTGAACACGCCGTGGTTTATGGTGCCATCACTGATTGCAGTGCTGGTGTTTTTGGCGTTGCTGATTCTGATTACTATTTCCATTACCAAGGAAAAAGAAAGCGGCACGATTGAAACACTGGTGTCTGCCCCAATATCAAAGTACGATATTATTTTGGGCAAGGTTTTGCCATATATCTTGGTGTCGTTTTTGATTATGCTGTCGATTCTGTTTATTGGACGCACGGTGTTTGGCATTCCGTTTGTCGGGTCGCATTTTATGTTTATTCTGGGGTTCTTGG
>JAUNMD010000076.1 GCA_030531915.1 Pseudomonadota bacterium | reverse complement strand
GGACATATTGTTCTTGTGGGTGATGGTATGGGTGTAATCATCCTCAAAACGGACTGCGTGCATGGCGCTCTGCTCCAGAGAACCGGCAATATAGGTGGCAGTGTGCAGATCGTCTGCACTCTGCTCCACATGACCGGTGGGGAACAGCACAGTATCCAGGACGTAAGCGCCCTGGGAGGTGGTCATGGTCTCAAAAACATCGGTACCACGGCTGACAGTATAGGATTCGCCCAGATGCAGGGTTGCAAAATTCTGGTGCAGGAAGGGGAAACGATTGTCAAAATAGAGTAGATACTTGTGCATGGTGCCGTTGCCCATAATGGCAGGAGAGAACTTTTCCCCGCCGTACACCGGGTCATGCAGCGTAAACGTCAGGGTGCGGGGGCCGATATCCACAGATTCGTCCACATAATGCACATTATCAATGAAGAGCATGTTGGTGAAGTAGGAAAGCACACGCTTGATCAGCGGGCGATCCCGGGTAGCAAAAATTGCAGCCTGACCGCCGTCCTTCACCTGGCCATTCTTCTTTCTGTCCGCATCCAGGCGGGTAATGGAATAGCCCTGGGCTTCATATTCCTGGGTAAACTTCTCAATATACTCCTTGGCAGTCTCGGAGGCCTTTTCAGCGGTAACGCCAATCTTCATGGCGCCTGCACGGGTGTCCTCATCAATCTGGTTGCTGCTGTAGAGGTTCTTGACGTAGTCAGAATAGGGCACATAATCAATGTAGCCGAAAACCTGATAACGGCCCTGCTCGTAAGTAATTCGGGCATTGCTCTGCATTTTGGAATAGTTCGGGTCGCCAGCAAAAATGGTGGTGCGGTCCATCAGGGAGTACACCAGCACCATGATCAAAACGACAACACAAATCGCAGATGCAATACCTTTTAGAATTCGGATCAATGTATATTTGGCCACGGTATCACCTTTTCTTGTTTGTATTTTAGCAGGAAGCTCTGAATCAATTGGCAGATATGCTGCCATTTGATTCAGAGTTCCCTTTGTATAAGGCAGAGGAAAGTGTGGGGGAGTTGACTCCCCCACACAAAGATCTACTCAGTAGGTACCGCCGATTAGTACAGACCGATGTTCTTGGTCATGTAACCGTAGGGCTGGATGACGTCCAGGTAGCTCTGGCCGTCGCCGTAGTCGGGGCCCCAGCCGGAGGTGCCAGGAGTAATGTCATAGTTGGCTTCGCTGCCCTTGGTGGTACGGTAGTAAGCGTAACCGAAGGTGGTGTTATCAGCGAAGGGAATCAGATCCACGATGATTCTGCCATCGGTGACCTTTTCAATGGACTGCTTGTAAGCCTGGAAGCGGTTGGTAACAGTCTCACTGAAGGTACCGTAGGGCACGTCGATGTGGATGGGGTTCTCCTTGGAGATCTCAACGCCGACCTGAGCCAGCTCAGCAATGGCCTTCTCCAGATACTTGACAGACTGCTCGGGGTTGTACCAGCCGTCGAAGCCGTCGCCGGAACCGGCGCCGCCGTCAGCAGTGGGATCCCAAACCTTCAGAGTAACACCGTCAGCATCCAGCTGAGCCTGCTCGATGACTGCGAAGTAGGTGCCGGCGGGGAAGGTGGTGGCAGTGCCGTTGATATCAACGGTGACCTCACCGGCAGTCTTCTGGAAGTCGCCGGGGATGAAGGAGTTCTTCAGGGAGTTGTACTTCAGCTCTTCACCGACGATGGTGGAGTTGAATGCACCGCGGTCGAAGGCCATGGCCAGAGCCAGACGGAAGTTCTGGTTGTTCATAGCGCTGCGGGTAGCAGCCTTCTGAGCATCGGTCTGATTGGACACGCCGACAGTGCTGTCGTTGAAGTTTGCCCAGGAGCCGCGGTTCAGGTTGACCCAGCCGCAGTAGGTGGTAGCATCGTTGGGGGTGGTGTAGTGGTACAGATCGAAGTAGGTCTTGTCAGAACCCTGGGGCTTCTCTTCCTTGGCCAGAACCAGAGCGGAAGAGTTGAATGCACAGCCGGCCAGAGTGCCAGCCTTTGCCTCATTGTAGGCACGCAGAGGATCGGAGCCGTCGTTGTAGTAGATGTTCAGGTTGTGGGTCTGGACAGCATCAGCATTCCAGTAAGCGGGGTTGGCAACATAGCTGGTGACGTTCTTCTCGGTGAAGTTCTTGACCAGGTAGGGGCCGCAGTAAGCAATGTTGGCAGGAGTGGTGGCGTACTTGCCGGAGGTGTACTCCTCGCCTTCGGTGGAGAAGGTGCCGCCCTGAGCCTTATAGAAGGCGCGGTTCAGAGGAGCGAAGCAGCCATAGCCCATCATCGTCAGGAATGCGGGGAAGGGAGCTTCCAGGGTGTACTCCAGGGTGTAGTTGTCAACAGCCTTGACACCGACTTCAGCAAAATCGGTCACATCGCCGCTGATGTAAGCATCGTAGTTCTTGATGCCGCAGCCGCCGGAAACGGTCATCAGGTAGCCCAGAGCATCGTTGTTGTCGATAACGTGCTGCATGGAAGCAACCCAGTCGTCAGCGGTAACTTCGCCAACTTCACGGCCCTGCTGGTCAACCCACTTCACGCCCTTGCGCAGGTGGAAGGTGTAGACAGTGCCGTCCTCGGAAACGTCAACGCTCTCAGCCAGGGCGTACTGCTGCTCGTCCTTGGTGTCGTACTCCAGCAAGGGGGAGTAAGTAGGAGCGATGAAGTACTGGTCGGAGGTAAAGCTGGAAGCGATGGCATCCCAGGTAGCCAGCTCATAGTTGATGGCATAGTTCCAGGTGTCGCTCAGGGTGTAGTTGTGCTCCTTCAGGTAAGCCTTGGCAGCCTCTTCCCAGGCTGCAGCGTTTTCGCTCTCACCCCACAGGGTGGTCAGGGCATCCCGGTCCTCGGTGGTGATCAGCTCGTTGGCAACCAGCATGGTGTACCATCTGTATCTGTCAATACCCCAGGAGACGGAGGTAACGGTACGGGGAACCACACGGTTCATGGCGAAAGCGCCGCCGTTGCCGTAAACAGGGATGAACACGCCGGATTCCATCAGCTTGGCTTCTGCAATGGCCATCTTTGCCATACGCAGATCCAGGTCGACGACCTCGGACTTGGCATCCTGATAAACTTCGTTGAATTCGCCCAGGTTCCAGTCGTAAATGGTATCGGAAGCTTCGTCAACGTCCATAGCGTCGATCGCAGCCCAATCCAGGCCGGTGTAGGCTTCGTCCGGAGTGTCAGTTCCGGCAGGAGTGGTTGCTGCAGGAGCTTCAGTAGCAGTCGTGGGTGCAGCAGGGGCGTTGCCGCCGCATGCAGCCAGAGACATTACCATCGCCAGTGCAAGCAGCAGGGCAAGTAATTTTTTCATGATTCTTCCTCCTTTTTCATTTTGCAGGAATATGCGTTTTTTCTTTCACTTCCTGCACAAGTCACTTGTTGTTACATGACTTGTCGGTATGATACCACGTTTTCTTATAAAAATCAATAGCAAGTTAGGAAGTTTCCGTTTTTTTTCCTGTGTTTCTACCGAATGCACAAACATTTCTTATCCGAAATGAGGCAAGTGACAGCCACCCCAGTGTTCCCTTTTCCACAGGGTGCGCACAGTCGTTCTGTTACGGTCAATATGGCATGAATTCCTTATGCATCTTCCCCCTGATTTCTTTTCGTTTCAGCCGTCTATACGATACATTTGTACTTATTTTGCGTACACACCCCGAATCCCGTCCCATTCTTTGTCGGTAAAAGATGCCTGTTTTTTCCCTTTTTCCTTTCGTCCATTTGACCAAAACATTTGTCCTTCAAAGCCCTCCAACCCGCAAAAACGCCCCTGACGTGTGGCTTTTGAACCATTCCGTCAGGGGCGTTCTGTTCATTTTCTATTGCAGCGCCTCTTTCAAGGAGATCTGCCCCAGGCATAGGAGTAGAGCGTATCCTTTAAAACTTCATTTACGCAACGAAATTTTGCGGCGGTAATTCGGTGGCACAGACCGTGTAGGGGCGGATAGTATCCGCCCGCCAACGTGGCA